>CABQCM010000140.1 GCA_902462665.1 uncultured Oscillospiraceae bacterium
CTGCCAGCCGGTCAATACCATTGATATCACCCAGGGGGCGGCCCAGGCGATGTGCGAGTGCACCCGGCACATTATGACCCAGGAGGGAGAGCATTTGCGGCTAAATCTTTGGCTGAGCTGGGATACCCCGGTGGCCGAGGTGGTCAGCTCCCTACCGTTGGAGGGAAACGTCACCCTGCGCATGAAACAGGGCGGTCTGCTCTCGCTGCGCATTCCCCGCCGCATGGAGGAGAACTCCTGGAAGGTGACGGTCAACGAAAAGCCGCGCGAGGCGGTGGAGGCGCAGGGCTATGCTTTCGTCGGCCGGGTCGAGCCGGGCGACGTCGTGGAAGCCGCTTTTCTTCCCCAGTGGGAAACGCAGGCGGAATTCATCTATCACAAACGCTACGAAGTGACCTGGTTTGGCGAGCAGGCGGTGAAGGTCGAGCCGGTCGAAGGCTTTCGCCCGCTCTTTGGGGATTTTCCGGCTGCCGGTGCGGCGAATGACGGCAGCCATATCGACTAGAAACGCTCTGTTGCGGCAGCCGGGCTTTGCTATGGACGCGCCGCCAACCGAAAAGGGGACGGGCCCTCGCCCGGCTCCTTTTTTTGCTCATTTTTTTGCGTCTATCGATGGGTTCCCATTGACCTTTTCCTCAATTTATAGTAAAATATTTTATTAAGAATCTCCCTGTTTCATTCAGGGGGAAAATCTGCGGGCCGACGTGCTTTGCCGCGGCCACGCAACAGGTATACCATGCAAAGGAGGCTTCATCCCATGAAACAAGTGGAATTGTGGGACAAAACCATAGGCGGCGTGCTCGACGAGCTGGCGCGCGACAATCCCGATGGATTGGCCGTGTCGTACAACGATCTGCCCTACCGCCGCACCTGGAAAGAGTTTAACGAGGAATGTGACCGCATCGCCCGCGGACTAATGGATCTCGGCGTGGGCAAGGGGGATCACGTGGCCATCTGGGCGACCAACCTGCCTGAATGGCTACTGACCTTTTACGCCACTGTCAAGCTAGGCGGCGTGCTGGTGACGGTAAACACAGCCTATAAAGTCTTTGAGCTGGAATATCTGCTACGCCAATCGGACACGAAGGTGCTGGTCATGGCCGAGAATTACCGTCAGACACGGTATCCCGATATTGTCAACGAGCTGTGCCCCGATCTCAAAAATCAAAACGCCGACCGGCTGCAGCTTCCCATGCTTCCCTGTCTGCGCAATATCGTCTATATCGGCGAGCAGGAGGCCACCCCGGCCGGTATGCTCAACTTCAAGCAGCTTTACGAGCGCGCGGAGAATACTCCCAATGAGGTGTTTCGCGCCCTGACAGAGTCTCTGACCTCCGACGAGGTCATTAACATGCAGTACACCTCCGGTACTACCGGCTTCCCCAAGGGGGTCATGCTCACTCACAAGAGCATTCTCAATAACGGCCGTTTCATCGGAGACAATATGAAGTTTACCAAGGACGACCGGCTGTGCATTACCGTGCCCCTTTTCCATTGCTTTGGCATGGTGCTGGCTATGATGGCCTGCATTTCGCACGGCACGGCCATGATCCCCGTGGATTACTTCCAGGCCGAAAAGGTTATGCGTACCCTGCAGGATCAAAAGTGCACTGCCGTGCACGGGGTGCCTACTATGTTTATCGCGATGCTGGAGCATCCCAATTTTAAGAAATACCATTTCTACCTGCGCACCGGCATCATGGCCGGCTCCCCCTGCCCCATTAAGACCATGCAGCAGGTGGTGGACGACATGGGCATGAAGGACATCACCAGCGTGTTCGGCCAGACCGAGGCCTCGCCGGGGTGCACCATGTCCAGCTCGGACGACACTATCGAGCGCAAGGTGGGTACGGTCGGGCGCGACCTGCCGGGATGCGAAAACAAAATTATCGACCTGCAAACCGGCGAGACCCTCGGCCCGGGCCAGCCGGGCGAATTCTGCTCGCGCGGCTACCACATTATGAAGGGCTACTATAAAATGCCCGAGGCCACCCGGCAGGCCATCGACGCCGACGGCTGGCTGCACACCGGCGACATCGCCATGGTGGACGAGGCAGGTTACTACCGCATCACCGGCCGCACCAAGGATATGATTATCCGCGGCGGGGAAAATATTTATCCGAAGGAAATTGAGGATTTCCTCTACCACCATCCCGGCGTCAGCGACGTGCAGGTGGTTGGCATCCCGAGCAAGAAATACGGCGAGGAGGTCATGGCCTTTATCATCCCCAAGCAGGGCGTTACCCTCACCGAGGAAGAAATCAAGGAATACGTCCAAAGCAGCATGGCCCGGCACAAAACCCCCTCCAAGGTGGCTTTTGTCGAGGAATTTCCCATGACGGCCAGCGGCAAGATTCAAAAGTTCAAGCTGCGCGAGATGGCCATTGAAATCTATCATTTGCAGGACGCGGCCGGCATCGAGACCGCCTGATATTATCGCGTCTGACGCATCCCAACGAAACATCATGAGAGAGGAGGCATGCTTCCGAGAAACGGGAAGCATGGTCACAATGATGAAACTAGCGTTTACCACCGCCGGATGCCCCGGCTGGAGCTTTGACGAGATTTTTGCCGCGGCCACCGACCTGGCCATGGACGGCATTGAAATCCGCGGCGTGGGGGACGAAATGTACGCCCCCGACTGCCCCTGCTTTTCCCCCGCCGAGAGGGCGCGTACGATCGAGCGCATGAACAAAGCGGGCGTTGTGTTTCCTGTGCTTGACTCGGCCGCCGCGCTCGGCGTCCCCGGCGGCAGCGACGCCGCGGGGATTGAGGCGCGCGCCTACGTTGATTTGGCGAGCGCGCTGCACGCCCCTTACGTGCGCGTTATGATCACACCCCGCGCCGAACCCACCCCGGCCGACGAGGAGCTTTGCCTGGAAAATTATCGCGCGTTGTGCGATTATGCCGCCGGGAAAGGGGTCACTCCCCTGCTGGAAACCAACGGCGTATTTGCCGACACGGCTGTGTTGTCCGCTTTTCTGGACAAGGCAGGCCGTGAAAATTCCGGCGTACTGTGGGACGTGCACCATCCCTTCCGCTATTTCGGAGAGGCTCCTGAGCTGACGGTCAGCCGTCTGGGCAAGCGCATCCGCCACGTCCACGTCAAAGATTCGGTCGTCAAGGACAGTATGCTGCAATACCGCATGATGGGATACGGCGACGTGCCCATTCTCGACGCGGTACGCGCTTTGAACGCCGCCGGGTACGAGGGAATGATTTCGCTCGAATGGCTCAAGCGCTGGAATCCTGACTTGCAGGAGCCTGGCATCGTCTTTGCCCATTATAAAAACTATATGGAGTTTATCTTCACGCAGCTCTAAATCGTCCGTATCGCCCGACGCGGCGGCGGAAAAGGTATGAGAAGTCGCTGCATTCCACGCATTTTTCGATAGACTGCGTTCGGAAAACGGTTTGGCAAAAGCCGTTGTGCCGATTTACGTCATCAGTAAATTCAAGCGCTCAATATCAAAAGGAAAGCAGGAATGGTGATGACAAACAAGGAAATCCTGAACAAAATACTTGCTGACGGCCAGGGGGTGCTCCGACTCATGCCGGTCTTCGTTCCCCGGCGATTTGGCACGGCGGGGCGTAGGCTGCGGCTGCATCCAGACGATTATTTTGCATTGGGCACCGCTCGCGGCTCGATTAAGGAGCGTTGGTTTTCCTCTATCATCGCCGCGATGAACGGGCCGGACGCCGCCCCGGATGAAGGCATGAGCTATGTGGATTTGGGGGACGACACGGGTTGCGGTGCGCAAAACGGCGAAAAAATCTCCCTCAAGGAGTTTGTCGAGGTTCTGGGAGCCGATTTGCTCGGCCAACGTATGATGGAGCAATACGGCACCTGGCCGATGTATTCCAAATTTTTTGACTACGAAGGCCCTCTGTTCCATCATCTCCACCTTGATTTTGAGGCCGCTGCCAGAGTGGGGCGCCTGGGCAAGCCGGAAGCCTATTATTATCCCCCGCAGATGAACAACGTCGCGGGCAATTCCCCCTACACTTATTTTGGATTTTCTCCCGAGGTTACGCGTGAGGAGGTTCGCGAACGGCTGCTGGGCTACGAAAGCCGAGACACCCGCATCACCGAGCTATCCCGTGCCTACCGCATTCAGCTTGGTACCGGCTGGTACACTCCGCCTGGGGTTGTGCACGCCCCGGGGTCCTATCTCACCTATGAGCCGCAGTGGAACTCGGACGTCAACTCGGTCTACGAAAACGTGGTTCAAAACGAGATTTATCCCTACGATATGCTCAGCGAAAACTGCCCGGAGGACAAGAAACGGGACATCGACTACATTCTTGATCTGATGGACTGGGATAAAAATGTTGACCCCGATTACCGCAAGCATTATTTCCGTCCCTCGATCATTTGCACCGAAACCGGCGAGATGATCGAGAAATGGATTGTTTACGCCAATCCCTATATTGCCGCAAAAGAGTTGACCGTTTTTCCTGGCTGCGAGGTCACTGTCGCCGACGACACCCCGTATGGCTGCATCCTGGTACAGGGACATGGCACCATCAACGGCCGGCTTTGTGAGGCGGCCGGCATGCTTCGGTTTGGCCAGCGCAGCGCCGACGAGTGGTTTGTCTCCTATAGCGCGGCCCAGTCGGGCGTGGTCATCCGCAATGAAAGTTCCTGCGAGCCGTTGGTCATGCTCAAGCACTTTCCTTATTACGATAAAGTACCCTGTGCCGAAAAATAACGCATGGCCCAATGCGTATGGTACAAAAACTGCGCATAATGCCCCTTTGCGGCGTTGGATTGTTTTTCCTCTGTCTCAGAAGGTGCAAATGCTTTGTGAATCATGCCGCCGGAGTACAGGTCAATCGGACTCTTCGGCCGGGCATGGTTATGCGTGCCATGCTTTATGTTAATTTATCACAGAAAGGAATGGGATAGAATGCGGCTAAAAGTAGCCCTGCTCAACGACTCCTTCCCCCCCACCATCGACGGGGTAGCCAACACCACGCTCAGCTACGCCCGGATTCTCACCCAACAGCATAACTGTGACAGTACGGTCATCACCCCCAAATACCCCGGTGTGATTGATAACTATCCTTTTTCGGTTTACCGCTACCATTCGGTGCGTACTCCGCAAAAAATTGGCTATCGCGCCGGCGACC
>CABQCM010000141.1 GCA_902462665.1 uncultured Oscillospiraceae bacterium
CTATAAGGGCAAAATCTGTGACCGCTGCGGCGTGGAAATTACCCGTTCCAAAGTACGGCGCGAGCGCATGGGTACTATTGAGCTGGCGGCCCCGGTGTCGCATATCTGGTATTTTAAGGGAATCCCGTCCCGCATGGGCCTGATTCTCGATTTGTCCCCCCGTCTGCTGGAGCAGGTGCTCTATTTCTCGCAGTACATTGTGACTGAGCCGGGCAATACGCCCTTGGTGAAAAAGCAGTTGCTCAATGAGAAGCAGTACCGCGACATGGTCGAAAAGTATGAGGATGATTTCGAGGCCATGGGGGCCGAGGCCATTAAAAAGCTGCTGGCAGAAATTGATCTGGAAAAGACCAGTGCCGAAATTAAGGCCGAACTGGAGACTGCTACCGGGCAAAAGCGCATCAAGCTCATCAAACGTCTTGATGTGGTCGAGTCCTTCCGACTGTCGGACAACAAGCCCGAATGGATGATTATGGATGTCATTCCGGTCATTCCGCCCGATCTTCGCCCCATGGTGCAGCTCGACGGCGGTCGGTTTGCCACCTCCGACCTCAACGATCTCTATCGCCGGGTCATCAATCGTAACAACCGTCTCAAACGTTTGCTCGAGCTGGGCGCGCCCGATATCATCGTGCGCAACGAGAAGCGGATGCTGCAAGAGGCGGTGGACGCTCTCGTGGAGAATGGCCGTCGCGGCCGTCCCGTCACCGGGCCGAACAACCGTCCTCTCAAATCCCTGTCGGATATGCTGAAAGGAAAACAGGGGCGTTTCCGCCAGAATCTGTTGGGAAAACGCGTCGACTATTCCGGCCGTTCGGTTATCGTGGTCGGGCCGGAACTGAAAATGTATCAGTGCGGTCTGCCGAAGGAGATGGCGCTGGAGCTGTTTAAGCCCTTTGTTATGAAGCGACTGGTCGAAACCGGCGCTACCTCCAACATCAAATCGGCCCGTAAGATGATCGAGCGTGCCCGCGACGAGGTATGGGATGCGCTGGAAACGGTCATTAAGGATCATCCGGTGCTGCTTAACCGCGCGCCGACCCTCCACCGTTTGGGCATCCAGGCATTCGAGCCGGTACTGGTCGAAGGCCGCGCCCTCAAGCTCCATCCTCTGGTATGTACGGCTTACAACGCCGACTTCGACGGCGACCAGATGGCTGTGCACGTTCCCTTGTCGGCCGAGGCGCAGGCTGAAGCGCGTCTGCTTATGCTGGCGGCCAACAACCTGCTCAAGCCGTCCGACGGTAAGCCGGTGGCGGTGCCCACGCAGGACATGGTGCTTGGCTCTTACTACCTGACTCTGGTTAAGACCGATGAGCCCGGGGTGGGGAAGGTGTTCCGCGACCGCGACGAGGCTCTCATGGCATATGACGCGGGTGCGGTCGGTCTGCACGCGCCGATTAAAGTGCGTTATACCGGCAAAAATCTGCAGGGTGAAACCGTGACCCGGCTGGTGGATTGCACGGTTGGCTATATCATCTTTAACGACTCTCTGACGCAGGATCTCGGCTATGTCGATCGTTCGGTCGAGGGGCATGAGTTGGATCTGGAAATCTGCTTCCACTATGATGAGAATGGCAATCCAGTTGCCAACAAGGTCGGCAAAAAGCAGCTTGGCCAAATTATTGACCGCTGCATCAAGGTGCACGGCACGACGGTGACCGCCGAGGTGCTCGACAATATCAAGGCGACCGGCTATCATTATTCCACCATCGGCGCCATTACTGTCGCGGTCATCGACGCGGTGATTCCGCCTAAGAAGAAGGAACTCATTGCCGAGGCAGAGCAGACCATTGACCGCATCACCAGAGAGTTCCGCCGCGGCCTCATCAGCGACGAGGAGCGTTATCGTCTGGTCTGTGAAACTTGGGAAAAGACCACGGCGGAGGTATCCGATGCGCTGAAGGATAACTTGGATGAATTCAACCCCATCTTCATGATGGCCGACTCAGGCGCGCGTGGTTCCATGAGCCAGATTCGTCAGCTCGCCGGTATGCGCGGCCTGATCGCTAACACCTCCGGTCGCACGATCGACGTTCCAATCCGTGCCAATTACCGCGAAGGTCTGAATATTTTGGAATACTTCATGTCCTCCCGCGGCGCGCGCAAGGGCTTGGCCGATACCGCGCTTCGTACCGCCGACTCGGGCTATCTGACCCGCCGGCTGGTCGACGTGTCGCAGGGCGTGATTATCCGCGAGGACGATTGCGGCGCGAAAATTGGTATTGAGGTTTATGACATCAAAGAGGGCAACCACGTGATCGAGCCTCTCTCCGAGCGTCTGGTGGGCCGTTATCTAATTGAAAACTGCTATCATCCCGAGACGGGCGAGCTTCTGGTCGATAACGATCACATGATGACCGACGAGGACGCCAAAAAGATTGTCGACGCCGGCATTACCCGCATCAAAATCCGCTCGGTGCTCAACTGCCGCGCAAAGCATGGCGTCTGCAAGAAATGCTATGGTTCCAACTTGGCCAACGGCAAGCCGGTCACCCATGGCGAGGCAGTCGGTATCATCGCCGCTCAGTCGATTGGTGAGCCGGGTACCCAGCTGACCATGCGTACCTTCCACACCGGTGGTATCGCGAGTTCAGAGGATATTACGCAGGGTCTGCCTCGTGTTGAGGAGCTGTTTGAGGCCAGAAAGCCGAAGCGCGCCGGTTATATCAGTGAGATTGACGGTGTTGTACGTATTCAGGAGGTCAAAAAGAGCCGCGAGATTATCATTACCGATAAGGAAAATGTCGATGAGCGCAAGTACGCCATTCCTTTTGGCTACCGTATCATTGTGCAGGACGGCGACTATGTCAACAAGGGCGATTCGCTGACCGAGGGCGCGGTCAATCCGCACGATATTCTCGCTGTTAAGGGCGTAGAAGCCGTACAGGACTACATCATCGCCCAGGTACAGAGCGTATATCGTTTGCAGGGCGTTGATATCAACGACAAGCACATTGAGGTTATTGTCCGCCAGATGATGAAGAAATTCCGCATCGACGACGCGGGCGATACCAATATGATGGACGGCGCTCTGGTCGAACGCAGCCGGTATTATATTGAGAATGAAGAGTTGGAGCAGCGCATTGCTGCTGGGGAAACGCGCGAAGACGGTTCTCCGCTGCGGCCGGCTACCTACACGCCCACGTTGCTTGGTATCTGTAAAGCGGCCCTAGCGTCCGACTCCTTCCTGTCGGCAGCCTCCTTCCAGGAGACGGCCAAGGTGCTCACCGACGCCGCGATTAAGGGAAAAGTGGATCCGCTGATGGGGCTGAAGGAAAACGTCATCATCGGAAATCTGGTTCCTTCCGGTACCGGTATGAAAGTATTCAATCGGGAGGATGGGGGAGACCGTGTGACCATTGGAGAAATTATGGCCATGCAGAATCCCGAATCCATGGAGGAACAGGAAACGGCGTTAGGCGACAGCACATTTGCTGATTCGGAACTGTCGGAGTTCTAAGAAAGCTTATCCGACATAGTCGTGTTGCAAAATGAATAAAAAATACGATGCAAATCCCTTGCACAACGTGCAAATGGGAGAAGTATTGTGAATGGTTGACATTCCCTACGACAGGTGATAAAATATCTATCTGTGGGTTATAAATTGCTTGTTTTTCAAGCAAAACAACCATTTTGCGGCCGAATCGGGGTGGGATTTCCTCGGTGGCTGCAAAGTTTGCGTATGAAACGGGAAAGGGAAACCTTTCCCGTAGCATAAATTTGAAAGAAGGAGGTGCGATATGCCAACCTTTAACCAGCTCGTTCGCAAGGGCAGGGAGACGGTCGAGAAAAAGGCCAAGGCGCCTGCGCTGCTCAAAGGATATAATTCCAAAAAGCGCGTGATGATCGACCAGGATTCCCCGCAGAAGCGCGGCGTGTGCACGGTGGTTAAGACCAGCACCCCGAAGAAGCCGAACTCGGCTCTGCGGAAAATTGCCAGGGTGCGTCTGTCCAATGGAATTGAGGTTTCGTCCTACATTCCGGGCGTGGGTCATAACCTGCAGGAGCATAGCGTGGTGCTGATTCGCGGCGGCCGTGTCAAGGATCTGCCTGGTGTGCGTTACCACATCATCCGCGGAACCCTCGACGCTCAGGGCGTTGCCAAGAGAATGCAGGCTCGTTCCAAGTATGGCGCAAAGCGTCCGAAGGCGGGCAAGTAATTCTCGGGAGCACTTGGTGCATCCCAAAAGAACCGACGAAATCTTCTTGTTGCCGGCTGTATTCACCCAATGCGGGAATACAGGCGCAGCGGCATGTGTTGATATAGATGCAATGCGGCCTCTGTGCTTGGCGCTAACGAAGTTTTGTCACTCGAGTACCGATGATATCATTTTTTGTGAAGGAGGGAAGCGAAGTGCCAAGAAGAGGTTCGATTGCAAAACGAGATGTTTTGCCTGATCCGCTTTACAATTCCAAGTTGGTAACCCGTCTGATCAACAACATTATGTATGACGGAAAAAAGGGTGTCGCCCAGAAGATTGTTTACGGCGCATTCGACATTATCCGTGAAAAGACGGGCAAAGAGCCCCTCGAGGTTTTTGAGGAGGCCATGGAAAACGTGATGCCCCAGCTGGAGGTCAAGGCCCGTCGTCTGGGCGGCGCGACCTATCAGGTTCCCATTGAGGTTCGGCCCGAACGGCGCCAGACCTTGGGCCTGCGCTGGATTTCCACGTATTCCCGCACCCGTTCCGAGCGTACCATGAAGGAGCGGCTTGCCAACGAGATCCTCGATGCCATCAACGGCACCGGCGGAGCTGCCAAAAAGCGGGACGATACTCACAAAATGGCCGAGGCCAACAAGGCTTTCGCTCACTACAGGTGGTAGTCTTGCCGCCTAAACACTTTTACCATTACGCCATCGCCGTTTCGGTGTGTGGCTGAGGGAGGAAACAATGCCAAGGCAGGTTCCATTAGAATTAACTCGAAACATTGGTATTATGGCTCACATCGATGCCGGCAAGACTACGACTACCGAGCGTATTTTGTATTACACCGGCATTAACCATAAGATCGGCGAGACCCACGACGGCACGGCGACGATGGACTGGATGGAGCAGGAGCAGGAGAGAGGTATTACCATTACTTCAGC
>CABQCM010000142.1 GCA_902462665.1 uncultured Oscillospiraceae bacterium
GACAAGCTGGTCGGTCACATGGGCGAGAGCCTTGACGGGAGGAGCCATATCTGTTCCCGCCGGGTTCACCCACACCGTTACCGCTTCGTCCTCCGGCTTGCTCGTTCCCACGTATACTCCGCTTTCCCCCTGCGGGCCTTGCGGCCCGGTTAAGCCGGTCGGGCCGGTGGAACCCTGGGGACCCTGCGGACCGACAGGACCGATAAACGCCCCCGATTCCGCTTCGTCCAGGAGCTGTTGTATCGCCTGATTGTTTGCCTGCAGCTGTGCTACGAAACGAGCGTACAGATCGGGCGTGGGCATTCCGGGCGCGGCCCCGTCGCGGATGCCGTTTTCCACTACCTCCACAGCGGGCTCGAGAGGGGAGGTGTTGGCAATGATGGCGTCCGTGGTATCGCGCCCTTGCAGCGCCAGGGTGAATTGTCCCGGCTCGCTCGCCATTTCAGCGGGGATGGAGATGATTTCGTCCGGCGGCAGAGTCACAGAAATGGTCACATTGTCGGCCAACCGGGTGAACTGCACGATTTTATTCAGGTCGTCCCAATCGCTCGAAAAGCTGAATTTTGCTTTGGGATACCGGCTGCTTCCGCTGACGATGGGGTCGGAATCACAGCGCACGAGGGTGGCGCTGTTTACAAGAATTTTGAGCATAATCTCTTCCTTTCTGCTTTGTGTTTTGACACTGCTTTCTCGTTTCACTTCCCCTATGCCCCTGAAGGGCGTTTGTTTTTGGAAGGAACGGAAAAGAAAAACGACTGTATTCACAGTCGCCCCAAAAGGGAATATTTCCCCTACTTTTATTGTACACCCATTGGACGATTTGGACAAGCAGAAAAAGAACAAATGTTTTATTTCTTCTAAAAAATCGTTTAGTATTATAATGCTATAGACAAGCTGACTAAAAATAAACGGATAAATCTTCCAAATAGGACAATGGAAAAATTTCACACAACTTTGTATAATAAAGTAAATTTAGCAAGGGAGGAATCGAAATGAATCATTGGCTTCATCGTTTTTTGAGCAAGAGCATCCCTATCGCAATCTCCGGCGTGCTTTTAACGTCCAGCATAGCTCTTCCGGGCGTGCTGGCGACGAATATTTCGCCGGACGATCCCCTATCCGGAAGCAGCGGAACGCAGCGAACGACCATTCCATGGACGTCCGGGGCAGCTTACGCGCAGTATCAAGATACCCAAGCCATCGACGGTATTGTCACCACGGTGCAGAATGCCGCCAACTATGATGCGACCTACGATATCCCGACCGACGCCGTTATGGTTTATGCCGATAACGTCGCCGCGTCGGACAACCTTTTGGATTCCTGGGCGGATAACCTGGGAGAGCGCAAGCTTTGTATGATGATTTCGGCCAATCGATCCAATTCCGACGAGTATTATGCGCAGTACGGCGGGAGCGACGATGACCTTCAGCGCAAAAAGAACGGTGAGACCATTAGCGCTACCGTCGGTTATCGTGTGCCAACGCAGACCTTTATTGATTATAAGTGGGAAATCATTAAAAAGCACTGCACCGATTATCCACAGATGGATACGGTCATACTGGAAGAGCCGGAACTTTGGCAGGACGCAGGCTATTCCAACGCTTTTAAGGCCGAATGGCAAGCCTATTATGGCGAGGCCTGGAAGGATCCGAGCGCCTCGACACAGAACCAGTATAAGGCGTCGCGGCTGAAGATCTATTTGTGGGAGCGTTTTATCGAAACCCTGGCGGAGCGCACCAAGCAGTACTTCCCCAACGTCAAGGTGCTCGTCGCCACGCATAGCGTCAACAGCTATAACGCCATTGGAATGGTCGCCGGCACGAGCCATTATACCGCCATCGACAGCGTCGATGGCATCATCGGCCAGACCTGGTCGGATACGGCGGTCAACCCCATTGCCTATGCGGGCGGCAAGGAACGCCGGGTGTTTGAGTCCTCCTTTGTGGGGTACGCCTCTTATGTGGATACCTTAACCGGAGACCAGACGCTGTATACCCTGGCCGATCCCTTCTCCGACGCGGGCAACGAATCCTGGGATTTCTACCGAGATGTTTACAAGCAGACGGTAGTATCGCAGCTTTTGCAGCAGGATATCCAGCGGTTCCAGGAAACCATCTGGCAAAACCGCAGCTTTTCCAGCGATGTTCCGGTCGATTACCGCACCAGCCAGCTCAATGTATTTACCGCACTCAAAGAGCTCAGCGGCAAGGCGTCGGCGCTTTACGGCGGCTCGGCCGGCATTGGTGTAGCGTTGTCCGATTCTCTGTCGTGGCAGTACGGTTCGGGAAAAATGGCTGAATCGGATACCAGCAAGAGCTTTTACGGCATGACCGTGCCGCTGATTGAAAAGGGCATTCCCGTCACCATTCCCTCTTTGGAGAAGCTCGAGACAGCGGCCGATCTGGCGGGACTGAAGCTACTCATTCTCTCTTACGATTGCCAGAAGCCTCTCTCGTCGGCTGCCAACCAGGCCATTGCCGACTGGGTCAAGGCAGGGGGCGTGCTGTTGTACCTCGGCGGCAAGGACGACTATTCTTCCCTCGCGGGCACATGGTGGAATGATCAGGGAAAAACACCTATGCTCGATCTTTTTGCCCGGCTTGGGCTGTCGGGAATCAGCACCGGTAATATCCTGTCGGGTTCCTCTTTGTCCTGGAAGGGGGAGAGCGGCTTTGGCTCCAGCTTTGGCAGCGCCTCTCTCTCGAGCGGAAACCGTTCTTATTCCTATGCATTCTCCGGCTCCGGCTTTACCACGATTCTCAAGGCCGGACTGTTTGGAAACCTCAACGTTGGCATCCGCGCGGACGCCGGGCAGGGCAAAGTGATTGCGGTCGGTCTGCCCTCGAGCATCTACAGCACCTCCGACAAAGGGCCGGCGATGCTGCGTGACCTGGTGAAATACGCTATGTCCTTTACCGATGAGGATTATTTGGAATCGGATCTAATGGCCATTCAGCGCGGCAACTACATTGCGGCGCAGGCCACCGGAGCCAGCCAGCTTCTCAACGGCCCCTTTGTCGATCTGTTTGAGGAGACCTTGCCAGTCGTTGGTCAGAAGTATGTTGAAAACGGGAAATACGCTTTCCTCAAGGATATTTCTCACCTGCAAACCGCCGGTGTTCCCCGTCTGGTGCATTCGGGCGGCGCGCTGACCAGCAGTGTGACCGAGAACGCAGAGGCTACCACCTTTACCTTTACCGGGCCGGATAACACGCTAGTGGCCACCCGTCTTTTGGGCAACGGGAAATATCCCGAGCAAATTACCGTGACGAAAAACGGCCAGACCTACCGTGAGTTTTTCTCTCAGTGGGATAGTGCGTCGAATTCCCTGCTGTTGGAAATCGACGGAGAGGGCAACGTGCCCCTGACTGTCACAGTAACTTGGGGAACCACGCCGGCGGCCGAATCGCACAAGATGAAATACGAGGAAACGACCGTGCTGACCAACAGCTCGAACGCCGACGCGGCCTATCTCGTGCGCAATACTGCCAGCGCCAACGACGCCATTCGTTTCTGCGATCTCGACGGTCAGTTGGTTTATAAATTCGATCTCAACGACCACAAGGATTTGTCGGTTGTTTTCGACGTGTTTAGCAATTATTTGATTGAGGTGTCCGATCACGATGGCGATTATGTCAAAGCCTACGATTATCGCGATATCAGCGACGTACACATCACCGACGGCAGCAACCGCACCAATCTCAAAATCACAGCCGCTGATTTTGGTATTACCAACGAGCTGTATGTGCGCCTGTCCAACACGGATATCACCAAGGGGTGGGGCGGCAGTGTCGTAAAGTTTACCATTCGGTATCTGGTGCCCGATCATGCGGTGCTGCATTCCGAGACCATCCTCACCAACAACCAGAATCTCGATAGTGCTTACATCGTGCGCAATACCGCCGGCGCCAGCGATGCTCTACGCTTTTGCGACCTGACGACCGAACTGGTTTACCGGTTTGATTTGTCCGACCGGCTGTGCCCGAGCGTTTCCCTCCAGGTGGGTCAGAACTATGTGCTCAGCGTGTCGGATCACGATGGGGATTGGACCGAGGTATACAATTACAAGACCCTGTCGAATGGCGGCTGGGTACAGGATATCACCAATCAGACCACCTATACCTTCTCACCGGACGATTATGGCTATACCGACGGTGTTTTGTACGTCAAGCTGTCCAATACCACGCCGGACATGGGATGGGGTGGCTCGATACAGAAACTTACCATTCGCTATTATGAGCCGGATACACCTACCGTCACGCCGGTTTCGGTTTCTATCGCCGCCAACGATCAGGGGATGGATGCAAGCTACATTGTGCGCAATAGCGGCCAGGCCAACAATGGGTTGCGTTACTGTGATTTGGATCATCAGCTGGTATATCGGTTTGACCTGACTGGGCTGGACGCAGCCAGCGTCACGCTGCGCGTGGCGCAGAATTATGTGCTTAGCGTATCGTCTCACGACGGGGATTGGAGCGAAGCGTACAATTACAAGACCATTTCAAACGGCGGCTGGGTACAGGATACCTCCAATGCGGCCTCCTACACCTTCACACCGGCGGATTATGGCTTGAAGGGCGTGATCTACATCCGACTGTCCAACACGGAAACCGATAAGGGCTGGGGCGGCACCGTCGACCAGATTACCATTCAATACAATCAGATCGCCTATTAAGATAAGACAACCCCATCCCCGAAAGAAATCTCTTTCGGGGATGGGGCCTTTTTTATGTAAGCTTTTGGAACAGACGGGCCGGTGGGATTTTGAAATAGTCTGTCATGTTAAAAATAACCTCTACGGTGAGCCGTTCAGGGAATATCCCTTGTTCCAGTTTGTTGTAGCTGCCAATTCCGACTCCCAGAATCTGTGCCATTTTCTTTTTGGATAGATTGTGATATTTTCTAAGATACACAATGTTTTCTAGAAATTGCTTTATGTCCGCTTCAAGTTGCTCTCTCATTAAGACTCACTCTCCATGAATTAATATTTTAATGAGATAATAGCATAGTTTTTCACTTTAGATATAGACTAACGCATTATATAA
>CABQCM010000143.1 GCA_902462665.1 uncultured Oscillospiraceae bacterium
TTCATTAATTTCCTCGAGTTGCTCGGACAAATTCGAACGAAAGGTATAGCTAACGGGGGTTTCGCTGGAAGACGGTGAGGGGATAGAGCTTTCCTTCCCTTCCGCCGGCGTAGATGCTGGCGCGGGTGAAGAGCTTGCTTGAGAGGATACGGGCACTTTGGAGGTAGGCTCGCTGTCCAGCGTCGATTCTACCACCGAGGCATCCAAAGATGAGGTCGGTAAACTGTCCGCCTGGGACGAAAGGTCGCTGATAATATCACTCGGCAACACTGCCAAATCCCTCTGGCATCCTACCGCTGAAATCAGTAATGCCCCTACTATAATGACACATAAAATCAAACTACGTTTCAAACCATTCAACCCCTTACTTGAAATTATTAATTTGCAAATCAATTTTCAACTTATCCATCAGATTTTATCTACAATTTTATTATAATCCATCTCTTTCAAAAAATCAATTTACAGTTTTGTAACCAAATAGAAAAACGGTCCGGAACGCGAAAGTGCATCCCAGGCCGTTTGCCATATTATCATCTAGTTGTTCTAGACGGTAAGGACTCCGTATTCGAGAAAGTCGTCGGCATTACGATCGCACAGAAGGCAATCGAATCAAACCAATCGATGGAATTTCAAAAAGGGCAGCCACGATAGACTGCCCTTTCTTTGTACGAAACAAGACGATTACCAGAAAGTACGAATCACGTCAACACCGTATTGATTGATCATCATGGAATCGGTGGAGTTAATGCTTCCGTCGAAGTTCACATCAGCACGCACATTTTGCATATCCGTCAGCGAAGTCGTACCCACGCTATACTGCATGGCCATCAGCGAGTCCGCGCTGTCAATGGTGCCATCTCCGTTGACATCGCCTATGAGATACTTCTGCATTGACACATAGGAGTTCGTGGGCGGAGAAATCTTCTCAAATCTCAAATCCGCAGTATACAGGGTATTGCTCGCCAGCATACTAAATTTGGATTTAAATAGCACTCCGCTTGCCGTCAGCGCCGACGTATTCGGCGAACGGAAGAACGCCACCTTGCCCGGCTCGATATCCAGCGGCAGATTGTTATTGGCCGCAGCAGAACCGAATGCAGACCCGGTATGATAGACCTTGCTGGTATTATATACCACTCGGCAGGAAAGCGTGCTCAGGTTGGAATTGGCGGAAATTTTAACTTCAGTGTAATAGTTTTTCAGCTTCCCTGTCACCCGCTGCAACGCGCCGTATGCGTTGAGCATACCGCCAGACACACACTTGTCTTTCAAAGCTGTCTTCGAGGAGGCGCCGTCCATAATCGCCGCTTTGAGCTGGGCGGTCGTCAAGCTCGGCTTGTAGGATTTGAGCAGGGCTGCCACGCCGGCGACGAGGGGAGCGGAAAGAGAGGTTCCATCGTTCCACTTATACTGATTTTCAATAATGTCGATTACTGCCAAATGGCCCGGAGCAAAAATATCCACCTCTGCATCGCCTGTGTTGCTGTACGACTCTGGATTTCCCGCGTTATCGCAAGCGCCGACCGAAAGGATATTACTTAAATCAAAGCAGGAAGGATAGCTTGGTATATTCCCAATATCGTAACTCTTATTACCCGCTCCACATATCAACAAGCCGGAATAGTCGCTAATCGCTGTTTTAAGCGAAGCAAGTGTTGATGTCTCTGCATTAAAGGTAATACTTAAATTTACGATTGGTACCCCGTCCAGCTGCGCTTGAGAAAGAGCTTGAATGACATAAGCGCTCGATATGTCTACCTTATACGGTTTCAGCTTTACATTCCAGCAGGCGCCCGTAATCCCCATATCATTATTGCCGACCGCTCCAATGACGCTGGCAACTTTAGTGCCATGCCCGTCGGTATCGTTTGTGCTTGTCGACGACGATGTGTAATTATAGCCCGAAACCACATTGCCGGATAAATCCCCATGCGCGCCAATACCAGAATCGAGCACACCGACTGTGACCGCGGTGGACCCCGTCGTAAAATCCCACACCTTGTCTATTTGTGTCGCAGACATATAGGGCTGAGCCGAATAAAGGGTATCGTTTGGCGTCGTAGTACAAACGTCTCCCACGTAATTCGGTTCCGCTGCTAACACATCTTCTCTGGCCTGTAACGCTTCAACGGCCTGCAGCACCGACTCTTTTCCCGAGGCAGACAACGTTAATTTTAATATGGTGCGAAACTCCGGTTTGCTCCGATATTCGGCCTCTCGCTCCGACGGGATGGGTCTCAAATCGGTAATTTCGCTCACTTCCACCGGAAGAAACTGTTCCGGATCCCACTCTTTATTAATGGCACTATATTGGTTTTTCATGATGACAATCACCGAGTCGGGCAAAAAATTATCATCCATGCTCGGGGTGCATACATACGTTTGCATATCCATTGTTTTTTCAACGGGAGTGTCTGTTGTGCTTTGAGCAGTGGAGGAAAATATACAGCAATAAACCATTGCGACCAGCGTCAGCCATCCAATCGTCTTATTCATTTTCACTTCACAATCCATCCCTTTTTCTTTTATCATTCTTTGTTCGACAATTTTTTTACTTGCCTACAGGTTATGCATAAACTCCTAGGCCGCTAAAATCAATAACAGAAATGTCGTCGCGCTGATCCAACACGGACACGACCTTTTGAAAATTTTCCCACCCCGGCTTGTTTACCTGTAACACAAGTAAAATCTCAACCGGAATTTCGCTTCGTTTCGAGGTTATAATATCATATTCTGGCAGGCCGCCTTGATAGTCTTTGCCAACCACGGTTACATCAATTCCAGGGAAAAACGAGCTGTCGTACGTCTTTTCCAAATCCGAGGCAGCCGGGGTCAGTAATACCCAAATTTTTTCCGGCGGATTGGCAGGGTCAACCTTTTTCATCTGCTCCGCCACCTTATCGCTGTAGGTATAGCTAACGGGGGCTTCGCTGGAAGACGGTGAGGGGATGGAGCTTTCCTTCCCTTCCACCGGCGTAGATGCTGGCGCGGGTAAAGAGCTTGCTGGAGAGGATACGGGCGCTTTAGAGGCAGACTCGCTGTCCAGCGTCGATTCCACCGCTGATGCATCCAAAGACGAAGTCGGTAAACTGTCCGCCTGAGAGGAAAGGTCGCTTGCAACATCACTCGGCAGCACTGCCGAATCCCTCTGGCACCCTACCGCTGAAATCAATAATGTCCCCGCTACAATGACACATAAAATCAAATTACGTTTCAAAATACCACTCCTTTTTTGTTAGAGCCGTGAAAAATTATCACGCTTTTATTTTATTAACATTATATGCCAATGTCAATATAGAATTGTGTAATCTTTTTACAATTTTAGGTTATATTGGTTACATTAATAAATACAAATTAAAAAGGCACCCGCTAGGATGCCTTTTTATTTGTCATTCTTTGTTCGACAAAATTTTTGCTTTTCTACAGGTTATGCATAAACTCCAATCCATTTAAAACTAATGACAGAAATATCGTCGCGCCGATCCAAAACGGACACAACCTTTTGAAAATTTTCCCACCCGGACTCATTTATTTCTAATGAAAGCAAGATTTCAAGGGGAATATCATCAAGCCGTTTCGAGGTTACAACATCATACGTCGGCGTTCCTCCCTGATGGCTTTTGCTACTTACGGTTACATCAATTCCGGGAAAAAACGAACTGTCGTACGTCTTCTCCAAATCCGAGGCAGCCGGAGTCAGAAAAACCCAAATCGTCTGCGGCGGATTGGCAGGGTCAACCTCTTTCATCTGTTCAGCCACCTTATCGCTATAGGTATAGCTGACGGGCACTTCGCTGGAAGACGGTGAGGGAATGGAGCTTTCCTTCCCTTCCGCCGGCGTAGATGCTGGCGCGGGTGAAGAACTTGCTTGAGAGGATACGGGCGCTTTGGAGGCAGGCTCGCTGTCAAGCGTCGCTTCCGCCACCGATGCATCCGAAGAAGAGGTTGACAAAATATCCTCCTGAGAGGAAAGGTCGCTTGCAGCATCACTCGGCAGCACTGCCGAATCCCTCTGGCACCCTACCGCTGAAATCAATAATGTCCCCGCTACAATGATACATAAAATTAAATTACGTTTCAAAATACCACTCCTTTTTGGAAAAACTATAAAATCATGCTAGCCTTATTACATGAACACCAATACGCCATGTCAATATAAAGCGCAATCTTTTTGCAACTTTTTAGATACGGATGTGCAAAAGGCATTATGGATACTTTTTCAATTAGGATAGTTGCGATGGCGAAACCAAATGCGATTCTACTTCTGGAAAATCTCCGTAAAACCAATCATCGTACTCTACTTTTACAATATCCTCTCGTTTTTTCAGACTCTCGCTGTATCTCAGGCACCGTTCCGGCGTCATGGCATCGTGCTTAAAGTGAATGGAAAGGGTATAATCATGTATGTCATGGTTGTAATTCCAGGAAATAGACTGAATAGAGTCTGCCTCTAATTCCGGGAAAAAGCTGGTTTGTGTCATAGCTTCCTCACTTGTAATATACTTCGGTTGAAACGTTAAATTAAGAACGCTATAACTCCTTTCTCGCTCGGACGCATCAGAATCGTCTTGATTGGATGGTATCACCGTCTGCGAGGTAGGCTCACTGGATTGCGAAGGATATCCACTTGCTATAGTCGAACTGATCAATAGATCTGCTGTTTGAGAGGAATTTTGTCCTTCTGCCAAAGAGCTATTTTCCAATGAAACCACATCGCTGGATAAATCCATTTTATTCTTCTGTGAAGATGCCCCCGATATCAGCAACATGTCAGAGACTTCCCCCGATAAAGGTGCGGAATTTCTTTGACACCCTACCGCCGTCATCAGCAATACCGCGGTTAGGGCAACGCACACAATCAAACTACGTTTCAAATCACTCAACCCCTTACATTAAAATGTTAAATTACAAAACCGTTTTTAATTTATTTATCAGATTTTATCTACAATTCTATTATAATCCATCTCTTTCAAAAAATCAATTTACAGTTTTGTAACCAAATAGAA
>CABQCM010000144.1 GCA_902462665.1 uncultured Oscillospiraceae bacterium
TCAACAACGACGCCGGCGCAGTGGCCCAGATCCCGGGAATGGTGGTTGGTTTTGCATCCAATCTGTTGACGGTCATTTTTTGTCTATTCTACCTGTTTACCCGAAGCTGGATTGCCTTTTTGGCATCTCTTGGCGTATTGGCGCTCAACGCGGGGCTCAGCTTTGTCACCAGCCGCATCGCATCCCGATATTGGGAGAAAAACCGTGATATTCAGGATGTTTACTTCGGTCAAATGTCCGACTTGGTATATGGTTTTAAGGAACTGCTACTTTCCCGTCTGCGGCGCGCCGCCTTTTGGGGAGAAATCAAACAATATTCCCGTCTTGCGACCGATTTGAGTAAGGAAGCGTCGGCAAAATTCTTAAACCTCAACTTGTTTAATACCCTAATGTACAACTCGATTTATGGAATTGTGGTGTTTCTTTTTCCGCTACTGATTGCCAATATCGACGTCAACGACCTTCGTGAGACGCTGTTCATGGTCTTTTATCTTGTCGGTCCCTTTGGCTCACTGGTGGGCGTCATTCCGGGCATCACACAGATTCGGGTCAATCTCAAGCGCATCGACAAGTTGATTGGGGATTTGGAAGAGGCTTCGAAGGAAACTCAGAACGACACAGGCGATTTGTCCGTGCCGTCCGGCGGCGAGCTTTGGTTGCAGGACGTCGTTTATTCCTACACCGTGATGGACGAGGAGGAAAATGTCCGCACTGAATTTACCCTCGGTCCGGTGAATGCGGCCGTCCGCTCGGGTGAGATTACCTATATTACGGGCGGAAACGGCAGCGGAAAATCAACTTTGGGAAAAATTCTTACCGGCATGTACCAGCCGCAGCAGGGTAGCCTTTTGCTCGGCGGAAAGCCTTGCAGCCTGGCTGAGCTCAACGCTTTGTTTTCGGCCGTTTACAGCGATTTTCATTTGTTCCCCAAGCTGTATGGGGTGGATGTAGCCGCCCGCCGTGAGCAGGTGGACGCCCTGCTGCGGCAAATGAAAATTGACCGTAAGGTGGAGCTGACAGACGATGGAAGCCTGCGTTCTCAAAATCTTTCCACTGGGCAAAAAAAACGTCTGGCTTATGTGGTGTGCTGTCTGGACGATAAACCTTTTTTGTTGTTTGACGAATGGGCGGCCGAGCAGGATCCCGAATTTCGCCAGTATTTTTACACCGAGCTGCTTCCACAGCTCAAGGCGCAGGGGAAGGGCATAGTTGTCATCACCCACGACGACCGCTACTTTGCGTTGGCCGACCGGATGCTCAAGCTGGAACGTGGGCAACTTGTGCAGGAGACTTGCAATGCCGCAGCAGCGGAATCGGCCGATCACGCTGGTCATTAAGAAAGGAAAAAGACGATGAATACGGATTCAATGCATGAAAAAATTATGGAGCAGGTCGCTTCGGTGCTGGAGATTGATCCGGCAGCCATTGGTTTGGAACAAACTTTGCAGGAATTAGAAATTGACTCCATTTTATTTATTCGTATCGTGGTGCAGTGCGAAACCGCCCTGGAGATTCAGTTTGAAGACGAAATGCTGCTGATGTCAAAATTTGATACCATCGGCATGCTTGTGGATTATGTGCAAAGCCGCTGTGAACAGGAGCAACAAAGCGAGTGAAATCGGACGTGGTCCATCCAAGGGGAGGCAAACAGCATGAGGCAGACGCTGCCGCTCACACAGGCGCAAAGCAGAATATGGTACGCACAGAAAAAAGCCGGGGATATGCGCCCCTTTCAAATTGGGGGAGAGGTTCTCATCCAAGGTGAAATCGTTTTGGAAAGGCTCTATTCGGCCATTCGGTGGCTGGTGCGGGAAAACGACGCTCTTCGCCTGCAATTTTGCGAACAGGGCGGGCAGGCGTTTCAGTATATCGCCGGCGTACAAACGGCGGCGGTAGACGTGATGGATTTTTCCACCGTTCCCCATCCGGAGGAACAATACAAGGCGTGGGCAGAAAAACAGCTTCAGCGCCCCTTTGTGCTAATTGATGCACCGATGTACACCTTCACGGCATTTCGTCTGGCGGCGGAGCGCACCGGCTACTTCCTGCGCCTGCATCACTTGATCGCCGACGGCTGGTCGGTGCAGCTCATCACACAGCGTGTGTGCGAGGCGTATGAGGCTTTATCCCAAGGGAAATCCCCATCGGGCCATAAGCCGTTTTATACAGAATATTTGCATTCGGAACATCGGCTGCTGCAAATCGACGCTATGGAGCAGCATCGGAATTTTTGGATCGAGCGGCTTACGCCGGCGCCGCTGGTTGAATCGGAAGAAAGGGCGGCGGACGCCCGGCGGAAATCGTTTGCTCTAACGCCCGAACAGGACGAGCTGCTACAGCGTACCGCCAGAGAATGGAATCTCAGCATTCCCGCCTTGTGGTTGGGACTGTGCAGTTTACATCGCTATAAGCGATATGAGGAGAGCGAGCCCGTTATCGGATTCCCGCTGCTTGGCCGGACGGGGCGATGGGAGCGTGAGATCATCGGTACCTTTACCAACACCATGCCGGTTCGCCTGCGCATTGACCGTTCGTTGGGAATCAGAGCATTTTTGGAACAAGTAGCGTTCGAGCTGGAAGAATGCCTGCGCCATCAAAAAGCTCCATACAATCAAGTCTTGCAGCGGCTTCAGGCCGGCAATCCAAAGATCGGCGCACTGTACGACATATGCGTCAATTGCTATAACAACGTTCCCGCCGCCTCGATTGGGGGCAAAAAAACCATCAATACCGAATATTTCAGCGGGCGGCAGGTATACGCTCTGCAAATCATTTTGCGCCGATGGAACGACGCTCCGTTTCAGGTCGATTACGATTACCGGCTGGATCGGTATTCGGAACGGGAAATTTACGCCATGCATCGTCAGATTTTTTGGATTTTAGAGCAGGCGGCCGCACAGCCGGAGCATCCCGTGGGAACGCTGTGTCTCATGCGTCCAGCCGAGGCAGAGCGGGCCTTGCATATGTTTAACCAGACAGCCTCCCCCTTTCCCACGCACGAAACGGTGCTGGATGCTTTGGAACGCACGGTATCCCGGTATCCGAGGCACATCGCGGTGTCGCTCGAAAACGAGGCATGGAGTTATCGGGAGTTATGGCGGCGCGCCGGTCTTCTTGCCGCCTGTTTTCGGCAAAGCGGGGTGGAGCAAGGGATGACGGTGGCGGTATTGGCCCCGCACACCTTGGAGACGGTGGCCGCGATGCTGGCCGTTTTTTGGCTCGGTGCGATTCTGCAGCCGCTCGATCCCTGCGATCCACCCGGACGGGTAGAAGAACTGCTGATCTTGTCGGGGGCGCAGAGGCTGGTTTCTCCCTCCCGGCGGGAAAGCCGTATACCGGTGATTGCGTTGGACGCACTACCCCCGGTGGATCCGGCGCAGGCACCGCGACAACCCGTCGCATCGGAAAACGCGGCCTATCTGATTGCTACTTCCGGTTCCACCGGACGGCCCAAGGGGGTGCTGGTCAGCCATCGGAATCTCATGAATTATCTTTGCTGGGCGCGTGGGCAATACCTTTGCCGTGAGAGGGAGGTCTTTGCTCTATACTCCTCCTTTGCCTTTGATTTTACCCTGACTTCTCTTTTTCTGCCCCTGCTGGATGGACATGAAATTCGGCTTTATCCCCATCAGCGAGAACGCAATGTGTTTCAAACGGTCTTCTCAGAGAATCGTGCAACCATACTCAAGGTGACGCCTTCCCATTTCCCTTTGCTGCACGATTCGCTTCCCGCTCCCGATTCGCTGCACACCCTGATTGTGGGCGGGGAAAATCTGCCCGGCCACCGGTGCGCGGCGCTGGCTGACGCTTTGGGAGACCAGGTGCGGATTTTCAACGAATATGGCCCTACCGAAGCAACCGTCGGCTGTATGATTCACCGCTATCGCACGCAGGACGGGAGGCGGGATTTTGTTCCTCTGGGTCGTCCCATCGCCAATGCTAGAGTCTATTTGCTGGATGAGGAAGGGATTCCCGTACCGGACGGTGCGGTGGGCGAGCTGGTCGTCGGCGGAGAATGCGTGGCATTGGGCTATCGCGGCGCGCAGGGCGATGAGCGGGCTTTTCATCAGGATCCTTTTGTCCCCGGGCGGGTTTATGATACCGGAGATTTCGCACGCCGGGAGTCCGACGGCGCTATCGTCATGCTGGGACGGCGGGATGAAGAATGCAAGCTGCACGGCCATCGGGTTAATTTCATGGAAATCGAACGATGCATCGAGCGTTCCGGTCTGGTGAAAGCAGCGCGGGTGACCGTGCGCCAAAGCGGTACGGGGGCGCAGGTTTTGTGCGCTTATCTGGCAGGTGGAGACGATACTACAGCACAGCAGGTAAAAGAGTACTGCGCCGCCCATCTTCCCGGCTATCTGGTGCCGCAATGCTGCGTGTCGGTGGAGGGCATTCCGTTGACGGTCAACGGCAAAACCGACTGGGATCGGCTGCCTCTACCCGGTGAAGCGCCCTGCGGCGAAAAGCCCTGTGCTGAGGCGGCGGACAGCGCGCTGCTTTTATCGGTTCTAAACGCCGTTTTGGGTGAACAAACCGCCGAGGGGGACAACTTTTATGCACGCGGCGGCGACTCCATCAAGGCCATTCAAATTTCCTCCCGCCTGGCGCAGCAGGGGCTTGTTTTGAGCGTGGGGGATATCCTGCGCCATCCGATTATTGCCGACATGGCGCGGTATATTACCCGCAAGCCCCTTTCGGATACGCCGCTGGAGCCGGAATCCTTCCGCGGGTTCCTGCCGTCTACCCCGGCGATACGCTGGTTTTTGGCGCAAAAACTGGCGGATCCGGGGCAATACAACCAGTCCATGCTGCTCCATCTCAAGAGGCCGGTTCCCGCAGAATGGCTGCGTGAAGCGTTAGGAGAGCTTGTCCGGCATCACGACGCGCTTCGAATCAATCTTGACCGTACCGGGCGGCTTTATTATAACGAGGCCCATTGCTCGGCCGTGCCGCCGGTGGAGGAGAGGATGCTTGCGCGTTTGGAGGAAGTCCG
>CABQCM010000145.1 GCA_902462665.1 uncultured Oscillospiraceae bacterium
GGGCGATACGGCGGTAGCGGTTCACCCGGAGGATGAGCGTTATCGCGCCCAGGTGGGAAAAATGCTCCGTTTGCCCATTGTGGGCAAAGAAATCCCTCTCATTGCGGATGAATACGTTGAGAAAGACTTTGGAACCGGCGTGGTTAAAATCACCCCGGCACATGACCCCAATGACTTTGAGGTCGGTCTGCGTCATCAGCTTCCGGTCGTTACGGTGACGACCGAGGACGGGCACATGAACGAACTGGCCGGGAAATACGAGGGAATGACCATTCTCGAGTGTCGCAAGGCCATTGTTGAGGACTTGAAAGCGGAAGGCTATCTGGTCAAGATCGAGCCGTTGCAGCATAATGTGGGCGGTTGTTATCGTTGTGGAACCACCATTGAGCCGAGGGTGTCCATGCAGTGGTTTGTCAAAATGAAGCCGCTGGCTGGCCCTGCGATTGAGGCGGTCAAAAAAGGCGAGACCAAATTTGTACCCGAACGGTTTGAAAAGATTTATTTCCATTGGCTGGAGAATATCCGCGACTGGTGCATCTCTCGTCAGCTTTGGTGGGGACACCGTATTCCGGCCTTTTATTGCGAGGACTGCGGCGAGATTATCGTACAGCGCGAGGATCCGACCGTCTGCCCGAAATGCGGTAGTCAGCACCTCCATCAGGACGAGGATACGCTCGATACCTGGTTTTCTTCCGCACTGTGGCCTTTCTCAACCTTGGGGTGGCCCGATCAGACGGAGGATTTGCAGTATTTCTATCCTACCAACACGTTAGTGACCGGTTACGACATCATTCCATTCTGGGTCATGCGCATGATGTTTTCGGGAATCGAGCAGACCGGGCAAGCGCCGTTCGATACCGTCTTAATCCACGGCCTGATTCGCGATGCGCAGGGAAGAAAGATGTCCAAGTCGCTAGGCAACGGCATTGACCCGCTGGAGGTTATTGATCAGTATGGCGCCGATGCGCTGCGCTTTATGCTCGCTACCGGCAATAGTCCGGGGAACGATATGCGTTTTCTGCCCGAGCGCGTCGAGGCGTCCCGTAACTTTGCCAATAAGCTTTGGAATGCCAGCCGCTTCGTGTTGATGAATTTAGCGGACGATCAGCCGTCGCCTGCTCTGCCACAGGAGTTAGCGTTGGAGGATCGGTGGGTTGTCAGCCAGTTCAACACGCTGGTGCGCGAGGTCACTGATAATTTGGATAAGTTTGAGCTGGGTATCGCTGTACAGAAGCTCTATGATTTTATTTGGGATATTCTTTGCGATTGGTATATCGAGCTTTGCAAAATTCGCTTCCAGGCCGGCGGCGAGGCGGCCGCGCAGGCGAGAGCAGTATTGGTTTATGTGCTCTCAAGCACACTCAAGCTGCTTCACCCCTTCATGCCGTTTATCACCGAGGAAATCTGGCAGACACTGCCGCACGAGGGCGAAACCATTATGACCGCCGAATGGCCGCGCTACGACGACGCCCTTTCCTTCCCGGAGGCGGAGGAGGAAATGAACCGCATCATGGCCGCGATCCGCGCCGTGCGGAACCGCCGCGCGGAGATGAATGTGCCTCCTTCCCGCAAGGCGGCGGTTTATGTGGCTACGCAATATGCCGATACCTTCCGCACCGGCGCGGTCTTTTTCGAGCGTCTTGCATCGGCCTCTCAGGTTGAGGTTGGCTCAGAGTGGTCGATTGAGGGGGCGGTCAGTGTGGTGACCGACGATGCACGCATTTTTATTCCCATGCAGGAATTGGTCGATGTGGATGCAGAGTTGGCGCGGCTGAACAAAGAAAAAGCGACGGCGGAAAAGAATCTTGCGAACGTGCTGTCCAAGCTCAGCAACGAAGGTTTTGTCTCCAAAGCCCCCGAAGCGGTAGTGCAAAACCAGCGCGATACGGCCGAAAAGCTGCGGGAGAAGCTGGCTTTGCTGGAAGAAAGCATTCAGGCGTTGAGCAAATAAAGATTTGTTGACGACATTCGACTGGCATATAAAATGGCATACTGTACCGTTTTGGTGCAATCATTCATAACAAGGGATTCATTCTAGAATACAATGCCGGTCAGAAATGACCGGCATTTTGTCTGCCAGATCCAAGGCGGGCAAAGGGAAGGGCGGAGGACGTATGACCTATGAACAAGCGTTGGAATACACGCATTCGTTATTGCGCTTTGGCATTCAGCCGGGGTTGGAACGCATTGAAGAGTTACTGGAACGGTTAGGCAATCCCCAGTGCGGCCTGCGGGTGATTCATGTAGCGGGCACCAATGGAAAGGGTTCGACCTGCGCGATGCTAAGCTCCATTTTGCGTCGTGCCAAATACCGCACGGGGCTATTCCTTTCTCCCTATGTTCTTGATTTTCGGGAGCGGATGCAGCTCGACGGTGAGATGATTCCGAAGGACGAATTTGCCTGTCTGGCGAGCGAGGTGCGAAAACAAGCGGATTGTATGGCCGAACTAGGCCGGGGGCCAACTGAGTTCGAATTTATTACGGCGGTGGCTTTGGTTTATTTTCGCCGTCAAAATTGCGACGTAGTGGTGTTGGAAACCGGGTTAGGCGGCCGTTTTGATTCAACCAATGTCATTGAGCGGCCTTTGGCCTCGGTCGTTACTTCCATTTCCCTCGATCACACCGATATCTTAGGGGATACCATAGAGCAAATTGCTTTGGAAAAGGCCGGGATTATCAAGAAAAACGGCGTGTGTGTGACCTGCCCCGATCAAAATCCAGCCGCTTTGGGCGTTTTGATGCAAAGGGCGGCGGAGCAAAATGCTCAGCTTTGCATTCCCTCCTTGAATGCTTTGCAAATCTTACGCGAGGGGTTGGAGGGCACCGATGTTTTATGGAAGGAGCAACCCCTTCACATCCCGTTTTGTGGGCGCTTTCAGTTATCGAATGCTTTGTGCGCAATAGAAACGGTCGAGCGGATTGTGAAACAGGGGATGGCAGTGAGTGACGAGGCGATTCGCGATGGTATTGCCGACGCGTTTCTTCCCGCTCGCATGGAACAGCTTTCGCGCGATCCCCTCATCCTTTTGGACGGCACGCACAATCCAGGCGGCGCGTCGTCGTTGGCCCAGTTGCTTCGTACGCATTTGGGCGAGGGGAAGGCTGTGGCGGTCTGGGGAATGCTGCGGGATAAAAATTACGAGGCCGTCGTTCAAACGTTGGTTCCTTTTTTCTCCTTTGTTTATACCGTTGCACCGGATAATCCCCGCGCTCTGCCTGCTGAGGATTTGGCCCGTTGCTTTACGCAGTATGGCGTCCCGGCCGTTCCTGCCAAAGTGAACTCGGAATTGATTGACCGCGCGGTTGTCCATGCAGCAGGGGCCCCTGTGCTCATTCTCGGCTCTTTGTATCTTGCAGCTCAAATCCGCCCGATTGTGGAGGGCTTTTTGCAAGAAAATTGAAAAGTCGACGACACAATCCACGTGCATCGTCAACCAAAATCCTCTATCCTTATGGATAGAGGATTTTTATCTTTTCCGAAAACGTAGCGCACGAAAAGAGGTGTCGAATGCAACGTTAAAAGTAAGGTCTGCGGGAGAAAGGGGATATCGCTGTCCCGTAGATATCGTCGATATGAAAGGAAGTGTCAGCACCGTGTCAGTCAAATTGGAGTCCAGCAATCATATGATTACCGCCTATTTGGAGGGAGAGCTTGACCATCACTCGGCGAAGCTGATTCGAGAGGAAATCGATGCGGAAATCGAGAGGAGTATGGCCAATTTATTGATTCTCGACTTTCGGGACGTCACCTTTATGGATAGCTCGGGAATCGGTTTGGTGATGGGACGTTACCGTCAGATGCAATTTCAAGGCGGACAGGTACAGGTGGTCAATACCTCGCCGCAGATCTACAAGGTGATGCGCATTGCCGGTCTTGACCGGCTGGCGGTCATTGAAAAAGGAGTGAAAAAGGCATGAAAGCGCAAAATGAAATGAAATTGACCATGCTCTCCCGGTCCTGTAACGAGAGCTTTGCCCGCGTCGCAGTGGCCGCTTTTGTCGCCCAGCTTGACCCTACGGTGGACGAGCTCAACGACATCAAAACGGCGGTGTCTGAGGCGGTAACCAACTGTATTGTCCACGCTTACCGAGACAGCCTGGGTCCAATTTATCTCACGGCCGGAATCTACGATGGCGGCAAAATTCGAATTAAGGTGCGTGATACCGGATGCGGAATTGAGGATATCGACCGCGCGATGGAGCCTTTGTTTACCACTGCCGGCGGCGAACGAGCTGGGCTGGGATTTGCCGTTATGCAGAGCTTTATGGATGGAGTACGGGTTCATTCTACTCCTGGCAAGGGAACAACGGTTACGCTGAATAAGACCCTCAGTCTGCGCGCACGCGGCGCAGACCGTTCTTGAGTTCGACTTTCCTCCTCTCAAACGAAAACAACACTGTGTTTCCATCGTCCCTGAAATCGGACAACGATGCTTTTATCACCGATAATTTAGGATTGGTACATAGCTGCTGCCGTCGTTTTCAAGGGCGTGGAATGGAATACGACGACCTATATCAGGCAGGCTGTGTGGGGTTGGTAAAAGCGGCTCAGAATTTTGATTCATCCCGGGGGCTTTGCTTTTCCACCTATGCTGTCCCAGTGATTTTGGGCGAGATAAAACGCCTTTTCCGCGATGGAGGAACGGTGAAAGTAGGCCGCACTCTCAAGGAACGCTCTATGAAAGCTTCCCGAGCCAGTCAGCGGTTGGCGATGGAGCTGGGACGGGAACCGTCGGTCAGCGAAGTGGCTGCCGCTTTGTCTATCAGCGCGGAGGAAGCGGCTGAGGCGTTATGTGCGGGGCGTCCAGCCTTGTCACTGAGCTTCTGCGGCGAGGGAGAGGAGGAACACGAGCTGGATATTCCAGTAGATTCCGCCGAGGAGGAAACGGGGGATAAGCTCGCTTTAAACGAGGTCATGAATCAATTGGAGGAACGAGATCGCCGGCTGATTCGTTTGCGGTATTATGAGTCGAAAACACAGACACAGACAGCTG
>CABQCM010000146.1 GCA_902462665.1 uncultured Oscillospiraceae bacterium
CCCGTTCCCCCCGCAGGACATAGATCTCGGTATCTCCTGCGCTTTCTTTGAGTTGAGGCAGATAGTCACTGAGCATACGTACCTCAGTAACCCCTTCCCCGGGATAAATTGGCTCCGCGATATGCATCTTGCCGAATTCTCTTGCAAGCATCACCATAATCACTGCGCAGCAAAGCAGAATTACCACTGCGATTCGTCTGGGATATTTCATTTCGATTTCCACATAATCCCCCCTATTTCACCAGTAAAAGACGCAGAAGGAATGGGATCAGCAGCAGGGCACAATCAATCTGATAAAAGAAACCTCGGTTTTGAAACATATTCCACAAAACCAATATACATAAAACCATAAGGATTCCCAGATAAATTAAGGTCAGCATGCCATCCTCCTCACAGAATCAAAAAATCAAACCAATTTGAACACACCATGCAGAAGAAGCACAGCAGCATCAGAAATAGGCAGGGAATTAAACTGAGACGGATGATCTTTCTGTTTTCTCCGCCAACCAGATCGGCGGCAAAGTAGGTGGCAATCGCTGTCGGCGGCATAATCTCCCCTAAAATGGCAAGGACTGACGCGGCCGCCGCTATAACAATTTCGTTGCCGGTCATCGTCGCCAAAATAATGGGTCCGCCCAACAGCATTGCCGAACCATAAACGGAAATTCCGCCAAAAAGCGGCATGATTATCACTGCGGCCAACATCAGCAGCACCGGCGGCAACACGATGCAGTTACCCACAATATAGCCCCGGATGCCAAGCAGATTAAAAATCTGAATGAACATTCCAACGGCCATCATGCGTGCAACGATGGGGATTGCCGCGTCGATTGCGGAAACCGCTGTTTTTACCAAGGAGCATGTTTTGCCGAATCGGCATCCAATCAAAGCCCCGGCCATAAAAATCAGCGGATTCCCAATATCGGGAAACACCCCTGGAAAAAGACGGATGGCGCTGATCGCCGCCAGTACCAGAAGAATCGGAATATAGATGGAAATACCATAGCGGTCTCCGGTTTCAAAATCGATTTGCGACGAAACCCGATCCAAATCAATGACGCGCAGGTAGGGACGCCCAAACCAAAAGATCGTAAAAATTGTCCCGAGCACAGTGAGAAAAAGCAGCGGGCCGGTAAAGCCCTGATACTTCATATCAACGCTGCTTGCAATCATCATCGCAGGGATATTAACCGGGGGCGCCGCCATCGCCAGCGTCCCGCATACTGCAAGCAGCGCACCGGTTTCTGAATGCGGCATGCCCATGGCGGTCAGTACGGGCAGAATTACCGCCCCTACGCCGATGATCGACACAGCTGCTGTGCCAGTAAGCATGCCGGGAATCAGCATCAGCAGTCCCAGCAGGAGAAGCATAACGACAGGGCGCCTATGAAAGCGGCGGATAATCGTACCGCCACAGGCATCCAGTGTTCCAATTTCACTGACTACCTTCATAAAGATCATAGCGCAACAGATCAGCATGACGCTGTCCAGCATCCCGAAGCATCCTTCAAACAGATGACGCAGGGGGATTCCCTGCCCGCCCGCCAGCGCCCCGGCCAGCGAAGCGAGGATCATGGAAATACTTAGCGGCATCTTGAACACCGTACTGCACAGGAGCATCGTCCCCACCATCACAATAAGCAGGATCAACTCAAATTCAAACAGCATAGTTTACCTCTTCTGATGTGTATGGAACCGAAAAGCCATCAAAACAGGGGATCAATGGCGGTTGCCAGCTTGGCAAGGGATTCCGCCTTGGTGATTCCAATTCCCTTGGAGGATGCATAGCCAGAGAACTTGCCGTCCTCATCGCTTCCGTTCAGGGCGATAATGTAGTTGGCATAGGGCAGCACTGCATCGATAAATTGGTCAGAAAGAGCATCGCGCCGGCTGCTGCCGCCGATATGTGCCACAACAATCTGCACGCCGCTCTGCTGTGCGGCCGCGGCAAAAGCCGTTGAACGGGAAAGCTCGCTGTCGGTGGAAATACCCGCTTCGCCCAGGCCCTTGGTGGAGGCACCAACTACAATGACCACTGTCTTTGCATCGCCGACTGAAGCAGCAGTAATGTCGGAGGTGTAAGCCGCGCCGGTCTTTTTCAGAATTCGTTCAAACATTGCGATATCGGCGCTCTGTCCGGCGGAGGTCAGCAGCACGGGCCCGCTAAAGCTTCCGGAAGAAGAGACAGCCGTGCCGGCGGCGGCCGCCTCGCTCGAGACGGGAACCTCGCTCGAGACGGGAACCTCGCTCGAGACGGGAACCTCGCTCGAGACGGGAGCCTCGCTCGAAGCGGGAGCCTCGCTTGAAGCAGGAGCCTCGCTTGAAGCAGGAGTCTCGCTTGAAGCAGGAGTCTCGCTCGAAGCGGGGGCCTCGCTTGAAGCAGGAACCTCGCTCGAAGCGGGGGCCTCGCTTGAAGCAGGAACCTCGCTCGAAGCGGAAGCTGCTCCAGAATTGGGGGTTCCACTACATGCGGTCAACAACAGCAAAAGAAAAAGAAGGAAAGCAGTCATTTTATTTACGGAAAACTCAAAGCCTTTCATATCATACCGATCCTTTCAAAATAGAAAATTCATATCGCCGCGTTTAAAAATTTTAATATCCAACCGCGGCGCCCGATCTTCTTGGATCTGCCGCTCCGTGAAAAACACCGTTCTGATCTCTGGATACCGCATGGGCGCCGCCAAAATAATCGCTCAGTTCAGGGCTGTATTCCTTGACAGTATGGCCCATTTCTTCCAGCGCCTTCAGCGTATCTGCGCCAATTCCACCCTCAAGGGTTAATGTGGCGCCCCTTCTGCCCTGATAGAACCGGGGGGCATCCAGTGCAGACTGAAGATTCATATTGAAATCAATCATGTTGCTGACCAGCAGGGTATCTGTTGTGATAATACGCTGCGAGCCGGGCGTACCCAGCGCCGCATAAGGCGTACCATCCGGATAAAACAACATCACAGGACACATATTACTGCGTGGTTTAAGCCCTGCCTGCGGCTTTTCGTGAGTCAGGGTATAGTCCAAAGTGACGTTGTTCATCAGGAAACCGCGATTTTGAACCGCCACCTGACAGCCGAAAAAGTTCCCGTTCGAATTCGTCATCGAAACCATATTCCCGTCCTTATCGATGACCGAAAGGTGGGTGGTATGGGATTCAATTTCCTTCGGCGCATAAAGGAAGGGGTATCCGGTCGGTCCAATCGAAAGACAGCTGTCCATTTTGATTAGATTTTTTCTGGACCGGGCATATGCCTTTGTCGTCATACCGATCGCGCCGGTTTCATCCCTAAAATCAGGATCATAGATATAAGATACATTGTCGCCAAAGGCAGTCTTAAAAATTTCGGACCAAAGGTGCAGATATTTGGGAGAATTGTGTTCATAAGAGCCTATTGGAAATAATTCAGCCAAATTCAATGAAGCCAGCACAACCGCTCCGTTGCTGGGAGCGGGAGCCGCCGCAACCTGATATCCACGGTAATCGGTGGTGTAGGGCTTTCCAATCTCAACCGTATAGTTGGACAGATCATCAAGGGTCATCACTCCGCCCGCCTTCTGCAGTGAGGTGACAATATCCTGTGCAACCTCCCCGCGATAAAATCCGTCGAAACCTTTTTCGGCAATCAGCCGCAGGGTGTTGGCATAATCGGGATTGGTAAAAATGTCGCCCTCCATATAGGGAAAGCCCTCATAGGTAAAGACGCGCTCAGTCTCGGGATTCAGAATAAGAGAATCACTGTAGTTCAGGTACTGTTCCGCCATAAAAGCGGAAACCTCCACGCCGTTTTCTGCAAGATCGATCGCCGGAGTCAGCAGCTCATCCATGCCTTTGGTTCCAAACATGGCATTCGCCTTGAGCATTCCCGCCACAAAACCGGGTACGGTGGCCAGATTCCCGGTCATTCCTTTTGCGGCGGCAGGGCCCTTGTTCTCCGGGCGGTGCATTTCAAGGGTCATCCCTCCGGGGCACTCTCCCAGATAATTGATCGAGGTGGTTTTCCCGGTTGATGCATCATAGACCAGCATCAGGCCGTATCCTCCAATGCCTGAGGCCGCTGGTTCCGCCATACCCAGCGCGAAAGCAACCGCTACAGCCGCATCCACCGCATTGCCCCCGTTTTTTAAAACCTCCGCTCCGATTTCCGATGCCATCGGATGGGCTGCGCTGACCATTCCATTGGTGGGCTGAGAAAGCTGCTCCCCCGTGGATTCCTGAGCCGCACAGGGCACGACAGCCATGCTGAGGATCATGATAAGGGACAATGCCGCGGATACAGGCGCTCGAAACCGGCGTGCCGCCGGATCATGTTGATTCGTCATCATCTGCTTCTTCTCCCTTCGTTTCAGGCATCCAATCCGTTCTGATATTGCTCCAGTGAAACCGAATTGAGCTTGAGATCGGTAATCAGGTAGGTTCGGATTCCACTGACAGCATCAAACTGCGCTGAACCGCCGGAGAGATCCGTCTTTCCAAGATCAACAAAAACACCGGAATCACTCTTACCGTAAACCGAGGCATTTTTTAGATCGCCCAATTTGCTGTGCCTGACCATGATCTCCATCGGATATTCCAGCGTTGCGTCCTCTAACTGCTCAAACAGTCTGACGACCACCGAATAATCCGTGTTGATGCAATGGGGGGATAGCTTCTGATCGCGGAAAACGGTTTCAGGAATTGTTTTCGGATCGATTGAGATCGTCCATCCACGTTGGGAAACCACCTGCACCGGCTCCTCCAGCCGTTCGGCCATCCATCGTGAGGCCGCCGCACCGATGTTCACCTCCGAGAGGACATACTGGACCAGCGGAGCCTTGGGATTTTCCAGGAACGCCTGATTCATGACTTCAATATCCAGCTCGCGGGTAGGTTTGTAAGGGTTCATACCCTTGGGCACATACTGATAGGGATCAATTTCGGTGGTGTACTGCAAATTCAGAT
>CABQCM010000147.1 GCA_902462665.1 uncultured Oscillospiraceae bacterium
AAGCCGGTTTCGATGCTCAGCGGCGGCGAGCGGGCCAGGGTGGCTATTTTAAAGCTTATGCTCACCCGCGCCAATCTGCTGCTTTTGGACGAGCCTACCAACCATCTTGATATCGCCTCCCGCGAGGCGCTGGAGCAGGCCTTGCTGGATTACGAGGGTACGCTGCTGATGGTGTCGCACGATCGATATTTTATCAATAAGCTGGCGGATCGTGTGGTAGCCTTTCAGAATGGCTCCCTGATTGAAGTTGCGGGCAATTACGACGATTATTGCGCTTGGGTCGCCGCGCAGGCCCCAGCGGAGAAAGCGCAGGCGGTTTCCACCGGGAAAGGGGAGGACTACCGTGCGCAGAAAGAGGCGCGCTCCAGGCTGCGCCGGGCCCAGGGGGCGGTGCGGCGTTGTGAGGAAGAACTGGAAAAGATTTCGCAGCGCACAGCGCAGATTGACGAAATGCTTTCTCTGGAGGAAACGGCGGCCGATTACGAACGGCTCATGGCGCTTACCGCCGAGCGCGAGGAACTGGAAACAGCGGAAGCCGTCCAGATGGAACGCTGGACCGAGGCCATGACCGAGCTCGAAGAGATGCAACAAACAGAAACGAGGTAGCCTATGAAGCCGTTGTTTATCAGCGATCTGGACGGTACCCTGCTTAACGAGCGTGGGGAGTTGGATGCGCAAACGGTGGATTTAATTCACCGTTTGACCGCCGCGGGGCATTGGTTTAGTATCGCGACCGCCCGCTCGGCGGCGTCGGCGGGAAAATTTCTCGAGCAGCTGCGGCTGCCCATTCCCGTCGTGCTCATGAACGGCGTGGTACTGTATCATCCGATGACCAAAGAATATGTTCATGTGGAATCCATCCCGCCGCAGGCGGCCGAGCAGGCATTGGGCGTGTTTGCGCGTGGAGGGCGGCTGCCCTATCGTTTTTCTTTTGACGGACGGGATTTTTCGGTGGAATACCGATTCCTATATCATCAAGCCGATCGGAAATTTGCCCGGCAGCGGCAAACTCTCTACCATCGCTTTGAAGCGGTAGAGGCCTATGAGCCTGGGCGCAATGTCGTCTATCTGGCTGCGTTGGATCGCTGGGAGGTTCTCTCTCCCATCGTGCGGGAACTTCGCGCCTTGCCGGAGGTATCGGTGACATTTTATCAGGACGCGTATGAGGACGGCATGTGGTTTTGCGAATGCTTCAGCCATCGCGCCAGCAAGGCGGTCGGCGCACGAAATTTGCAGCGCATGCTCGGCGCGGACCAGCTGGTTGCCTTTGGAGACAATACCAACGACATTCCCCTTTTTGAGCAGGCCGACGAATGCTATGCTGTAGCCAACGGAGTAGAGCAGCTCAAATCATTGGCCACGGATATCATTGGCTCCAATCGGGAGCAGGGGGTGGCGCGTTACTTAGCGCGGAGGCTCGAGAATTGTAATAAGTGGATATAGCTTGCAAGATAAGCGCGAATGTGATAAGATAAACTTTGCATTGGTATAAGATAGCGAGAGTCTGCCCGCGACCGGGAGAAAACGTAGAATGGTTTATCGGTCTGGCCGATTTGTTTGTTGCTCCAATGCGCATCGACGATACCGTTCGAGTGCTGCGCGCCGTTGGTCGGCGCTATAAGGGCTCTATGAAATACGCATCGTCTAACCAAAAGTGAAATTGGGTGAAGCAAGAGTATGATCTGGAATCAATCAATGGAGACCATGAGCCGGGCGCAGACCAAGGAACTGCAGCTGGAACGGCTGAAATGGCTGGTGAATTACTGTTATGAGCGCATTCCATTTTACCATAAGCGGCTGGATGAGGCGGGGGTAAGGCCCGAGAAATTCAAGCAGCTTTCGGATATTCAATACATCCCTTACACGGTCAAGGAAGACTTGAGGGACAATTATCCCTTTGGTCTGTTTGCCGTGCCGCAAAAGGAGATTGTACGCATTCACGCTTCCTCGGGCACAACCGGCAAGCCGACCGTGGTGGGGTATACCCGCAAGGATTTGGACACCTGGTCGGAGCTGGTGGCTCGTCTGGTGACGGCGGCCGGCGCGGGGGAGCATACCATCGTGCAAATTTCCTTTGGCTACGGTTTATTTACCGGCGCGCTGGGGCTGCACTACGGGCTGGAAAAGGTGGGCGCGACGGTGGTTCCCTGTTCGAGTGGCAACACCGAAAAGCAACTGATGCTCATGCGCGATTTTGGCACCAATACCCTGGTCGCTACCCCGACGTATGCGCTGTATATGTCGGAGGTGGCCAAGGAACTAGGATATCCCATGAGCGACTATCACTTACAGCTTGGGCTGTTTGGCTCGGAGGGGTGCACTCCCGAAATGCGCGCCCAAATCGAGCACAACTGGGGGCTGTTCGCCACCGATAATTATGGCATGTCCGAGCTGTTTGGCCCCGGGTTGTCCGGCGAATGCACCGAGCGCGACGGGCTGCACATCAGCGAGGATCATTTCCTGTGCGAGATCATCAACCCGGTTACTGGCGATGTGCTCGAGGAGGGGGACACCGGCGAGCTGGTGGTCACCACCCTGACCAAAGAGGGAATGCCCATGCTGCGTTACCGCACTAAGGATATTACCCGTATTCGGACCGAACCATGTCCCTGCGGTCGCACCACCGCGCGTATGGATAAAATCAAAGGTCGCAGCGATGATATGCTCAAAATCCGCGGGGTCAACGTATTTCCCTCGCAGGTCGAGAGCGTTCTCATGGGGATGGATAAAATCGGTCCGCATTATTTGCTGGTTGTGCGCCGGGAGGGGTATCACGATACTCTGGAGGTCAAGGTGGAGCTGATTGACGGTAGCCTTCTGGAGCATTACCGCGAGCTGGTTGCGCTGCAAAAGCAAATCCATGATAAGCTCAAGACGGTGCTGGGCCTGGAAGCGAAGGTTACATTGGTGGAGCCCAAAACCCTCGAGCGGTTCCAGGGCAAGGCCAAGCGGGTACAGGATCTTCGATAGTTTTTATCAGTCGGCTCCCTTGTACTTTGTCGGACAGAGGGCGCGGCTATGGAAAATCGCAGAGCCACGATAACGATAATCACGCGTTCGCTCTGAAAGAATGGCGAACACCCGGAAAGGATTGGAAGCAAAAGTGAAAGAATTGATGTTGGGGAATGAGGCCGTCGCGCGCGGCCTGTATGAGGCGGGGTGCCGGGTTATCTCGAGCTATCCGGGCACGCCAAGCACGGAAATTACGGAATTTGCGGCGGAATATCCCGAAATGTACGCCGAGTGGGCGCCCAATGAAAAGGTGGCGGCCGAGGTAGCCGTAGGCGCATCCATTCAGGGAGCGCGCAGCTTTTGCGCAATGAAGCACGTCGGGCTGAACGTGGCGGCTGACCCGGTGTTTACGGCTTCGTATACCGGAGTGAACGGCGGTATGGTCATTGGCGTGGCCGATGACCCCGGGATGCATTCTTCTCAAAACGAGCAAGATTCCCGCAATCACGCCATCGCCGCCAAACTTCCCATGCTGGAACCGGCCGATTCCTCCGAGTGCAAGGAGTTTACCAAGCTGGCCTTTGCGCTGTCCGAGCAGTTCGATACCCCGGTCTTTTTGCGTCTGACCACCCGCATTTCTCATGCGCGCAGTCTGGTGGAGCAGGGAGAGCGCGAGCAGCTTGAGCTGAAACCGTACGAAAAAAATCCCGGCAAGTACGTCATGATGCCGGCCATGGCCATTCAGCGCCACATCGTGGTGGAAGAGCGTACCAAGGCTCTGACCGATTGGGCCGAGCAATGCGATATCAACCGGGAGGAATATACCGAAGGCGCCGCTCTCGGTGTGATCTGCTCGGGGGCGTGTTATCAATATGCCAGAGAGGCTCTCGGAGACCAGGCCGGCTATCTCAAGCTGGGGATGGTCAACCCGCTGCCGGTCGAGCGTATCCGCCGTTTTGCCGAGCGATTTGAGCGTGTGGTGGTCATTGAGGAATTGGACGGCGTGATTGAAAATCATTGCAAAGCGCACGGCATCGCGGTGGAGGGCAAGGAACTGTTTGGCCCTCTGGGCGAGCTGTCGCAGGCGATTGTCGCTCGGGTGCTCCTCGGAAAAGAAGCCGAGTTTGCTTCGGTGGACGAAGGGCTTCCCAATCGCCCGCCGGTGCTATGCCCCGGCTGCCCTCATCGCGGGGTTTACTTTGTGCTTAAAAAACTGGGAGTCACGGTCAGCGGCGATATCGGATGTTATACCCTCGGCGCGCTGCCTCCGCTCGGCTCGGTTGATAGCTGTATTTGTATGGGCGCGTCGGTTTCGGCGCTGCACGGCATGCGGCTGGCGCGCGGCAAGGAATTTGCCGGTAGGGCGGTGGCCGTCATTGGCGACTCCACTTTTGTCCATTCCGGAATCACCGGCTTGATTAATACCGCCTATAACGGCGGCAACACCACGACCATCGTGCTGGACAATTCCATTACCGGCATGACCGGGCATCAGGACAATCCTACCACCGGCAAAACCCTGCAGGGGGACAATACTGTTAAGCTCAATCTGGAAATGCTCGCTCGCGCCTGCGGGTATGAGCATGTTGTGGTGGTGGATCCCTACGACTTAAAGGAAACGGAGCGGGTGATTCGGGAGCAGCTCGCCATTGACGCGCCTTCTCTTGTTATTGCGCGCAGACCCTGTGCCCTGCTCAAGAGCGTCAAGCGTCTGCCGCCCCTGCGAGTAAAAGAGGATACCTGCGTGGGCTGCAAATCCTGCATGCGCATTGGCTGCCCGGCGATTTCTTTCCATGAAGGAAAAGCGCGCATCGACGCTACCCAATGCGTGGGCTGCGACGTCTGCGCTACCCTGTGTAAGCCGCAGGCCATTGTGAAAGGGGAGGAATAAGGAATGGAATCCTATAACATTATGATTGTCGGCGTTGGTGGTCAGGG
>CABQCM010000148.1 GCA_902462665.1 uncultured Oscillospiraceae bacterium
AGCTCATCTGCCCATGGTAGGCGCTGTGCAGATAGATACCGTACCCAGCCGTGCTGTAATACAGCGGGGTAATGGCGTGGATGTTGGCGTCGGACAGCCACAGCTCGTAGGTCTGATTTCTCCAGTCGAGGGTGGAGAAATTGCTTCCCTCACCCGAGGAGCCCAAGCCGAAGAAGTGCTCTTCCACGCCGGCTGCATCCCGCACAAAGCCAACTGTTTTGCCTTCGCCACCACGGTCGTACGACATGGCTTCGGCTGAATTTTGTGTGATGAGCTTGCCATTCCCATCGTAATAAGATAAGGCAAGATTGGCGGTATCGGCCGCGATAGTAAGAGCATCGGTGCGCATGATCACCCGGCCGTTTTCCTCCTGTACGGTGAGCTTGACCGGCTTATAATCGGCCTCTTGCTTTTCAATCGCGCCGGTCGCATCCTCAGCATCGGCGGCAAACTCCTCTCCCGCCTTCGCCATGCGTACGCGAACCATGTCGTCCTTGAGAAAGGACACCGCCATGCGGCCACCCGGCGCGGTAAAGACCACTCGGCTGTCCTGCTGTTCCCACTTGGTCATCTGCCCCAGCGAAACGCGGGACGATTTCGATTGTTCTGTCACGAAGGTATTCACTCCTTGCGGTCTCTCGTTCATTGCCAGAGCGGAGCCAAAACTGCTTCCCACCAGCATTACAGACAATAGAAGAGACCAAAACTTCCGATTCATTTTTATGGTACCTCGCTTTCCGATGCCATACAAACGAGATTTCGTCTTCTTAACGATGGACATTTGGCATGGTATCATATATAATATTAACAATTCGTCAAAAAAGAAAGGAAATTGCCGATGACTACTCACGATACCGCGGTGCAGATCATGCAGCAGACCCACCTAATCCATAATATTTCCTTTCACGGTTCACCTCTGCCCGGCGAGGCGTGGGGTTGGGGGGTCCGTGTGCTGCACCTCATTCATTTTGTGACTCATGGGCAGGGCACTTTGGAGATTCATGGAAAGTCCTTTCCTCTGTCGGCAGGCCAGATTTTTTATATCGAGCCCAATCAGTTGGTGCGTTATACCAGCAGCGCCAGCAATCCCATTGTTTATTGGTGGGTGGAATGGTATGGTGAAGGCAGCGACAGGCTGATCAAGGCCATGGGGTTCGACCGGGAGCATCCGGTGCTTACCGTTCGTAATTCGGTCGAAGTGCTCGCGGCCATGGACGCCCTAGAACGAGCACAGGAGAATTCTATGACCGGAGCTCTAGAACGTCAGGGAGAGCTGTACCGCCTGATGGCTTGCTTTCTGCGTAACAGTACGAGGGCCGAAGCCCCTGCTGAACGAGACAGCCTCGCGCACTTCAACACCGCCGTCAATTACATTCGCGGCCGGCTTGCCGACCCCGATCTGACGGTGGACGCCACGGCCAAGCACGTATGTATCAGCCGAAAATATCTGCATGCGCTGTTCATTCAATATGCGGGCAAATCGGTCAACGATTACATTATCGACGCGCGCATTGCCATGGCCGAAGAACTGCTCAAGCTGCGCCGCCTGACGGTCAGCTCAGTGGCTGTTTCGGTGGGCTACAACGATCCCTTTTCGTTTTCGCGTATTTTCAAAAAACGGATTGGAATGTCCCCCTCGCAGTATGCCAGAGAATATCAGGTATACGACGACTGACCGCTTTGATCTTCGGCCCGCTCCAGTTATGGGGTGGGCTTTTTCGTTGGGACATCCCATGCTTTGCATTGGGAGGACCCGGCGCGCAAAGAGAAGCTTGCGCGCCGGGCAGAAAACATCAGAGGGAAACGTTAGGAAATTGAGTAATCAGATTTACCGAATATTGTAAAATCAACAGCGCATCGGATGCGTCAATCTTACCATCGTGATTCACATCAGCGGCCAAAGCCTTGGCGTCCTCCAACGTGATAAGTTGAACCGAATGCTGAAGCGCGAGCAGTGCGTCGGAAGCATTGATTGAGCCGTCGTCGTTGATGTCGCCCAAGGTGTAGGAACTGAAGCGGTCATAATCGGCTCTAGCCTGAGCCAGGTCGGCATGATTGCTCACAAAAGCCTTACAGTCGTTTCCGTAGGCGGCAAGATAATCGTTCATCGCCTTTTCCGCCGCCTCAAGCACGGATTTCTGTTCCTGATAATTCTCTTTCGTAATACTGCCGATGGACGTGATACGCTGCTCAACCTCGCCTGCTTTTTCCTTCGCTTCAGCATATTGACGGCAGGCGGTCTGTGCGTTGGACAAGGTGTCGCGAGCCGACGGTGCAATCAGAGCTTTCCCCTCTTCGCCGTAGTCGGCGTCAAAGGCTTGTAAATCTGCGGCAATGGAATCGGTCAAAGCAGTGCGCTCGATATAATTGCTGGCGCTGACCGCCCCAATGGACTGGATCGCGCTGCAAATCTCGCTGGCGCGATAGACCATCAACTCCTCACCGGTTAACTCAACCAATGTGATCGAACTGATAGCGACACAATCTTCCGCAACACCTGAGGTCAGGCAGGAAATCTCCAAGGTGTATTCCCCCGCCGTTAGTTCCAGGCCGGTCGTCATCCAGCTAAATGCGCTGACGCTGTACCCGCTTTCCAGCCTCAAATCGGGCAGCACTTGGTCGCTTCCCGTCAACGTCAGTTTCAGCGCTTGATCCTCCCGCTCTGTGCTAGACGCTTCGACCCCCAGCCAATAAATCCCGTCGGAGGCAGCCGTAAACGAGAAACAGGCCTTATCCTGGGCTGTTCCAAATCCCGTAATGCGCTTGCCGTCAAAGGCATACGCATCGTCGGTCAGAGTAAGAGCCCCGGTGAGTACGGCAGACTGTGCACCGATACGTTCCCCTGCTGGGACAGGATTAGCGACCGATGATTCGGATACGCCAAGATAGTCAAAGTCCGGTCCAAAGCCTTCGTTGTCGTCAGCGGTATGAAAGACAAACTTATTAACGCCTTCCTCCAGCCTGGCTGTCAGCAGAATCTGGCCGGAGATATCCCAACTGCCCGTGCCATCGAAACGCAGCTCCATTGACCGGCCGTTGATCTCCATACAGCACAGACGCGCTTCGGAATCACCGTTGACATAGCCAATTTGAAGATCATACCATCCGGTCTCAGCCACTTCGATCGACATGATAAAACTGGTGGCCGCGCCAGGCGCAATGCTATTGACCACCCCAGCTCCCGATACACTCTGGCCAATACCAGCGCCGTTAAGCTGGGTATGATTGGTATTTTCACATTCATAAATCACAAAGCCGTCCCGAATGATCGGCTGGCTGTAGAAATCGTAATCCTCCCGCGCAGTAAGCAAGGCTTCGTAATTGGTTACCTCAGAGCGGACTTCCTCGCCATACAAGCCTTCCAGCCGCTTCATGGCCGATTCGGCCGCACGGATGGCGACAAGGCACTGCGAGTAATTGTCTTCGTTGACCTCATCAATCGCATCGATCAGGTCAATGACCTCTTGTACCACCTGCCCGCGCACCGTGCTGGAATCCTCATAGACGCGGACGCAGTCCAGATCGGGGCCCCACATGGTGTCACCCAAATTCAAAGCGGTATCCATGCTGTAAAACAGCAGACTGTTGACTCCCGCTTTCAAAGGAACCGCCAAAGCAATGCTGCCAACGGATTCGTAGCTTTCCATGCCGGGAGCTACCACCAACTCGCCCGGCTGGCCATTCACGCCGACACGGAAGGTGCGGCCGCTGATTTCCACCGTAGTGGTATAAAATACTTCAATGCGATAAATGCCATCCTGCGGCACGATAACACCCTGAATTTCACAGCTCGAATTTCCGTTTTGGCCAATGGGACCGACCTTCTGGCCGCCCGATGCCGTTTCCTGCTCGCTTACCACCGAACTGGTAAGCACCGAGGTCTCGGCCTCGCACTCATACAGCCGGTATCCGTCGGTCAGCGCGGGAAGCACGGCGGTGTAATAGCACGTGTTGTATTGGTTGCGAGCCTCGATCAGTACGGCCTCATTGGTCACCTCGGCGCGCACGTTCTCACCGTAGTTTTGAACCAGAGCATCGAGCGCAGCTTCGGCCTTCTCTATGTTCTCCAGGCGCTGGGTATAATTTTCCTGATTTACCGCTCCAATGCTATCAATGAGCGCAATGACGGCAGCGATATCGCTGTCACGCTGATCCTCGTTTGGGACGTAAACCCGCACACAGTCAATATCGGGGCCCCATTCGGTATCGCCTAAGCCCTGCGCAACATCCACTGAATAGAATTTTAAAGTGTTTTCGCCTTTTTTCAAAGAGAGAACCATCGTTGCGGTTCCAATATCGGTCCAACTGGGCAGGGCGGGAGCCTGCACCAGTTCCCCGTCGGTGCCGTTGACCCCGACGCGGAAAGTGCGGCCATCAGCGCAGGAGGTGTAATCCACCTCGATCTTATACTCTCCGTCGGCTGGAACAGCAACGTCGGTCATGATAAACCAGGCCGCGCCATTCATACCGAGCGGGCCAACCGTCTGACCGCCCGACGCTCCCTCGGCGTCCTTCGCCCCCGCATAGGCCGAAGCAGCGGCATCGAGATGGGTTTCGCATTCGTATTTCCAGCAGCCGTCCACCGGCTCGGGGAAAGGGGTAGGTTCTTCCGCTTGAGCGTAAACCCGCACGCAGTCAATATCAGGACCCCATTCGGTATCGCCTAAGCCCTGCGCAGCATCCACCGAATAGAATTTCAGAGTATTTTCGCCTTTTTCCAAAGAGAGAACTACCGTTGCGGTTCCAATATCAGTCCAACCAGGCAGGGCGGGAGCCTGCACCAGCTCCCCGTCAGCTCCGTTGACCCCGACGCGGAAGGTGCGGCCATCGGCGCAGGAGGTGTAATCCACCTCGATCTTATACTCTCCGTCGGCTGGAACAGCAA
>CABQCM010000149.1 GCA_902462665.1 uncultured Oscillospiraceae bacterium
GCGCTGTATGTGTATGAAGAAGAGTTCACCCATCGCGGCCAGCGGCTGCGGGTGTCGGGTGTGATTTGCCGGGTCAAGCTGGAGGAGTTTTCCAAAGGAATTGTGCTGCCGCACGAGGAAACCTTGTCTAAGGCAAAGACCGACCGTCTCAACTTGATGCGGGCCACAGGATGTAATTTCAGCCAGATTTATTCTCTTTATCACGATGAAGAGGGGATTACGGCCGCCCGTCTGGCCGAATGCCGCAGGGAGAAGCCGTTGGTTGAGCTGACCGACGGCGAGGGAGTTACCCATCGGCTTTGGATGGTTTGCAATGCAGAGGTGATTGACGCGGTGGTGCGGGATTTTGCATCCCGTAAGCTGTATATTGCCGATGGACATCATCGGTACGAGACGGCGCTCAACTATCGCAACGAGCGCCGCCAGCAGGGGCTCGCCCAGGAAGGGGATGCTTGCGACAGCGTCATGATGATGCTGGTGGATTTGGAGAATCCCGGCCTGGTGGTTTACCCCACCCACCGTATTGTGCGCGACCTGGCTCATTTTGACGAGGAAGAGGTCATCGCCGCCTGCGGGGAGTTTTTTGACATCGAGAGGGGGCTGTCTCTGTCGGAGGTATCTGGCCGCCTCGACGAGGCGTATTCTGCGGGGAAGAAGGCATTTGCCTTGTACGCTGGGCACGCAGCCAGCCTGCTGACCCTGCGCAGCGACGCGGTCATGGCCGATTTGCTGCCCGCCGCCAGCCCTGCTTTGCGTGGATTGGACGTCAGCATTCTGCATTCGCTGGTGCTCGAACGCATCTTTGGCATTGATAAGGCCAATATGGCCAACCAACTCAATCTCACCTATACCCGCGTGTTTGACGAGGCAGTGGATGCCGTGGATGCGGGCCAGGCCAATTGCTGCTTTTTGCTCAATCCCACCCGGGTGAGTGAAATTCGCGATGTGGCAGCCGCCGGGGAGAAGATGCCCCAAAAATCCACTTATTTTTATCCGAAACTCATCACCGGTTTGGTGATGAATCAGTTCGACCAGCCTGGCGGTAAGGCCTGATTGGCTGCGCGAAACGTTGGAAAAGCACTCTCTGGAAACGTCCGGGGGGTGCTTTGTTTTCAATGATTCCGTTTGAAATCAAACAAGCGAGGAAAAACGCCATGTATGCATTACAGAGCCGGTGGAAGCTGGAGGGACGGCGGCTGGTTTATTATGGAATGCGCAATCGGGAGAATTTGCTGCAAAACGAGATTCGTCTTTCCCGGCAGCAGGCCGCTGTCATTGCTTCGCTGCCCAAAGCGTTGAGCGGCTGTGAATTGCGGATGTTGAAAAAGTTCCTGGGCGCACAGGTAGTCAAAGCAAGCGAGGTGCGTCCGATTCCCTCCTCATTGAAAGAGGCGGTGTTCTGCACCCGGTGCAGCGCCAATGATTTCATGATTCCCGGTTTGGAGTTTGATGTGAACGGCCTGTGCCCTATGTGTCAAACCGAGGAGGAAACCCGAAAATTGCGCAGCATTGTACCGCTGGTTCGCGAGATTCCGCGGGCAAAGCATTCCCGCTTTGACGCCGCTCTTTTTTATACGGGTGGGAAAGATTCTACTTTTTTGCTGTATTATTTATCGCAGGTCATGGGGCTGCGTATCCTCGCGCTAACTTGGGAAATCCCCTATATGTCGGACAGCGCACGGAAAAGCATTGAGAATGCCAAACAGCGCTTTTCCAGGGTGGAATTTATCTCGCGAACCGTACAGGGGCAAGACCTGCAAGCTATTTATCGAAAGCTCTATGAATTAAGCGAAAACACCTGCGCTTGTCCATCCCTGGCTTATCTGCTGTTTTATCCCGAGCTGGTGGCCAACCGCGTGCCGTTTTTTCTGGCGGGGAACGAACCGGCGCAGATGCTGGGGCTGTATTATAATGGTATGGCGCCTAAAATTGCGTATTCGTTTTGGAGCAATCGTTTGTTACAGACACTGCTCAACGCCGGGCGGATTTTGACTTTGCGTCCTCCGCTGAAGAAAGGGCAGTTTCATACGCTGGTCACAATGAAGCGGTTGGCGTATGGAGCCAATCCGCTGCAAGCACTGTTCGGCTATGCCAACGAGCTGGTTTCGAACGTTGTTTCGGCCATCCATGAGGTGCCCGAGCTTTTGCCTCCGCTACGCCGAAGCATTCGGTATTCCTCGCGAACCGGGCATATCCCGGCCTTTGTTCATTTGGATTTTGATGAAATCAGCGGCGGACGATACGATTGGAAAACCATTCGGGAATGCATAGAAAACGAATGCGGCTGGGTTGCCCCGCAGGAGAACGAAAAGGGTCTGCATACGAGCTGCCGTATTGAGAAGTGCAAGGAATACGCTCAATTCACCCGATTTTATCACTGCCGCAGCAGGATGATTCCCTTTAGCGCCATCGAAATATCGCTGGCCAGCCGAAACCGCAATTTGAGTCGCGAAGAGGCGGTAAGGGAAATCGAGCAGTCGTTGGGATTTTCGCTGGAGACTCCTCCCGAATGTGAAATTATGTGCGAATTTTTGAGGGGGACGTCATGAACGCGCTGTATTGTTTCTCGGGAGCCGGTCACAGCCGCGCTGTTGCGCGCTTTTTCGCCCATGAGCTTGGGCTGGATATCCGAGAAATCGGCAATGGCTTTTTCGGGACGGGGGAGAGGCCGGATACCGCCATTCTGGTATTCCCGGTGTATGGTCAGAACCTTCCTTGGCCCGTCAAAGAAGCCCTTCGCAGCATTGCGGCGGACGACATGGTTTTGGTGGCCACCTATGGTGGCATGTCGTATGGAAACGTTTTATGGGAAGCGGCGCAGCTGACCCAAAGCAGGGTCATTGCGGCCGCTTGCCTCCCCATAGGGCATACGTACTTAGGCGAACCGGCAGATTTTGATCCCAGCGCGATGCAGCCTATCCTCGAACGCATAGCGCATCCAAAGCGGGCGGAAATTAAGAGAACGCGCAAGAATCCGCTGGCCGATTTCTTGCCTTCCTACCGCAGTCGGTATGGCGTGCGGATTCAAAAAGACGGCTCGTGCGGCGATTGCTGTCTGTGCGAAATACGTTGCCCTGTCGGTGCGATGCTCCATGGCCAGCCGTCGAGACACTGTCTTCGTTGTCTGCGCTGCGTGGAACATTGCCCCAGACAGGCTTTGCAGGTAACATACCATCCCTTTCTGAAACGATATCTCAGGAAAAAGCGTCAATCGGAATTTTTGCTGTATTTGTAGGCCGCGGGAAGCGATAACCAACATTACGTAAAAAACAATTGAAAAAATCTTCACAGTGCGGTAAAATATGTGCGTTATCTTATGATTGCGATAATTCCGGCAAGGCCCCAACTTTGATAGAAAGGCATGATGACGATGCTGCTTTGTCCTCATTGCAACAAAACCTACGACGATGGCTTTACCATTTGCGCTCTGTGCGGCCGCGAGCTGATTGACTATCAGCCTCTGGTGACCGAGGAGGATCTGGAAGCGGTGGCCGATACCATGCTGGGCGATGAAGACGACCTGCCCGGCGCTTTTATAGCGGAAAAGGCCGACTTGGATGAAAATGAGCCGCAGCTTTTGGTAACGGTGGATGATCGGCTCGAGGCTGGCCGTATTTTGGCCCTGTTGGAAGATATGCACATTCCCTGCCTGAAAAAAAGCGTCGGCGCGGGTCAGGCGATCGAAATCATGACGGGCCAAAGCTCGTTTGGATACGATATTTATGTTCCAGGAAGCATGATGCGTCAGGCGCTGGATGCAATTGCGGTGGTGCCCGAGGACGAGGAAGATTTCCCGGTAGAACTAGACGGGCTGGAGCAGACGGATCTTCCCGAGGAGGCAATGCAGCCCCAGTTTGAGGAGCCGGTCGACCCCATCGAGGATGACCGGGCGCTGGAACGTTCGGCTAGCCGCATTCGACTGGGGATGCTTGTTGCAGGCGCGCTGGTTGCTTTAGGTGGTATCGCCATTGTGCTGATCACTTATTTTGCAAAATAAGGCTGGCACAGGGGACTTTGACCCCAGGCCTGGTAAATAGTTTTATGTTCTATACCATATTATTTAGGAGTGAGTGTTTTTGGCAGCGCGGCGGGAACATTATTTTGCGTCTCTTACCCTACGCCTTTTTGGCAACTATCTGGTGACTGTGCTGATGTCCATGGTTCTCAGTCTCATCGCCTTGTTTTTTACCAGTTCGCGGTGGCTGATGCTGGCGGTACAACTATGTTGCTGCGGGATGGTGTATTCCCTTGTTTACAGCACCGCTTGGGAGACCGGCGCCAAGGATGCTAACCGGGTGACCTACGGTCATTTGAAAGACGATGCGCTGCGGGGCTGGAAGGCGGCCCTGCTTGCCGCTTCTCCTTGGCTGTTTGCTTCGACGGGGATACTGTTGATGAAGGCGGGGGTGCTGCCTTACGGCTTCCTGGCCATTTACCGAATGGTTCAGTCGCCGTACATCTCCCTCAACCAGGTGCTGTTGTCAACCAATGCGACGGTGGGCGAGCTTTCGTGGTGGAGCGTATCCGCATCGGCGCTGCTTTCCCTGATCGCACCGGCCATTGCCGGATTCGGCTATGCCTTAGGATATCGTGGAATTTCGGTGATGCATTCTTTGATGTACCATCGAAAAAATACGCCTCACCAGGGCTGATTGGTGGTAAAGTTCCCCCTTCGAGCATAACAATGCGAGAGGGGGGACTGATTATGAAATGGAAACTGCTTGTGATTGCGGGGGCAGCGGCGATTGTCCTGGCTGTCGCTGTTTCAGCGGCTGGCAAGGGGCTGTTGTTTGCCCGTCCGGCTTCGATGAACGCATCCGAGCTGCCCACCATCATCGTAGACGCGGGGCACGGGGGAATTGACGGCGGCGC
>CABQCM010000150.1 GCA_902462665.1 uncultured Oscillospiraceae bacterium
CGGCTCGAGTTTGCTCGCCGCGCTGCGCAAAAATCCGCCGCCGATGATGATTTTCACGCTGGGATCGCTGCTTCGGACATACTGCACGATATCGTACAATTCGTATACGTTGCGAAAATAACGTGTCGTCATCGCTACATATTCGATTTTTTCGGACAGCAACGCGTCCAGCCGCGCCTTGTCCTCCACAAAATGCGGCAAGCATTCCACTCGGTATCCTCGCATGGCGGTGCGGTGCTCGATGAGCTCGGTGGCCGTGCGAGTATCCTGTGAACTGACAAATCGAATGTCGCCGGCATCCATCCCACGCTCGCGCAGAGCGCAGTGAAGTCGGCCGGTTTCGTCGGGCAGGCTGTGACAGCCGATGAACAACAAATCCAGCATGATTTTCTTCTCTTTTCCGGCGCAAAGGCCCTTTTGATGAAAAATTAAGGCGAAACCGCGAGCGATGTCTATTCCAGCCAGCGAAGCAGTTGCCCTGTGACGCTATGATCCCGATGCTGTATACGCCGGAGGGAGTCGGCGGCGTCTTCCCACACCCGGCCGCGAATTTCCGGCTCGGCCGAGGCATAGCGCAGCATCATTCCCAGAAGCCGGCGCACTTCCTCCGCCATGGTGCGATAGGCTCCCGCCAGATCGTTGGGAACCTGCCGGGCTTCGCGCCGGCAGAGAACCTCCAAACGCTCAGCCAGGCCCTCCTTCTGCTCGGCCAGAATGGCCAGAGCACGATAGTCCACCTTTTCCAGGCCGCGTCGCCCAAGTGCAAGACGGTCGATCAGGCGGTCATAAAGGGCAAAGCCATGCGTATCTACCGTCCGCCCGCCGTCCGAATGAACGGTGTGTTGCACCATATGCGCATTGTAGTATTCAGCCAGTTGACGATAAACGTCATAGGGACGGTAGACGATACGCTGGAACAGCCCCTCTTTCCGCCGCAGGGCAACGCCCGGACGGACACTGCCGTTGGGCACCTGCCCGTTGCGTACAACGGCCTTGGAAAGAACCGCACGGGGAATGCAAAACTCCGCCATCTGAGCAAAACGATTGTGGGAAAGGGCAAGGAAACCATCCTCTTCCCAGCCCCAAAACAGGAACCGGCGCTGATAGTGCACCCTGCCCGCATAATAGGTACCGGGAATGTGATATTCGTCCAAATCGAGCAGGACATAGTCCCCGCCCGCCAACGTCTCAGTCAGAGCATCGGAAACCGCATCGGCCATCGGCCAGTCGGTCTCGCGAAACAAAGAGTGCAGCACGGCGGGGCGTGTGGATTCATAAAACAGCTTGCAGTATCCGTCCCGGTAAATCAGGCTGCCGGTCTGGTATTCGCTGGCGTACAAATTAATAAAATTCATCCGCAGCCAGTCGTCAAACGCCCCGCTTGCCTTGAGAATGGCCAACCGCAGCGCCGGTTCCAGATAAAGGGCGGAGAAACCCTTGAGTGCGATGGGAAGCTTTCCTGCTTTCATATGGTTTCCTCGGCGGCCTGGACAAGCTCGGCGGCCAGCGCCTGTTCCTCCAGCGCGATTTGCAGCAGAAGATCGGCCGCTTGTTCCATGTACTGCCTTCCCCCGCCCCGCGTCATCGCTTTTATCAGCACGCAGTAGACCACGTTCCAGCTTTCGGCCAACCGTTCAAAAGCCGGTTTCGCGACCGTGCGCAGACGCGCGCAGAGCACAGCGACAAAATCAATTAAATTAGACCGGCTGGATACAATCCCCCTGAGCTGAATAAAAAAGGGGGCGAGACAGATGGAATCAAAGGGAATGTCCTTGACCTCGCGATAGAGGTCGTATTCCCGCAGTTCCTCAGCCAGACCGCGAATATCGTCCGAAAACTCCTGCTCTAAGTAGGCGCGCGCCATTTTATGGAGCAGACGCTCATTGGAGCAAGGGTTCGTCGGGGATTGAAAGGAATAATGAAAAAAATCAATTGATCCCGTTGCCAGCGCATCCAACGGCAGGCGACCGCTTTGCACCTTGCAAAAGGGATCGTGGCATACCAGCACGCCCCTCTCGCCAACTCCAGTGACAATGACAAAATGCTGCCGGTGATAGTTGCGATACCCTACGTTCCATGGACAATCAAAGGTATCCATACGCAGCACCGTCGCCTGTCCCTCGTCCAGCCGGCGGCATACCTCGTCCCAAAAAGCGTCGCGATTCTCGCTGCGACGCTCACAAAATTCCAAACCAAACAGCTCCTTGAGAATGGCGTTGTCCAGCCGGAACAGCCCGCTGATATAAAATCGGTCGTTGAGCGATTTTCGTTCGGGCGAGGGGGCAAAATACCGCATCCCCCAATAGAGGGCGTGGAGACATTCGTAGCGGCTCGCTCCGTTGTAGACGACCGAACTGATCATGGCGTCCTCGCAGTTATTAAACCCATTGTTGAGATTGGGGGGAAATTGAAATTCCAGCATCTGCCGCTCCTTACTGCCCGTCGGCGGCAGGGTGTACCTGCAGGGCAATGCCGTCGAGCTCAAACAGCAGCTCCTTGCGGCAGACGTCGCCCACCACCGGCACATGAGGAAAGGATGCGATATTCATTTCGCGTACAAGGGTGGAAAACAATCGTGCATCTTCCGCGCGTTTAAAAAAGCAGGTGGCGGTCACGATATCGCTGTAATCCATCCCGGCATTGTGCAGTAAATTGCCCACACCGCGCAGGGTGCGGCGAATTTGTTCTTCTGGATTTTCGCAATGCATACTGTCGCCCTGCGGGCCGATACTCGCCGTGCCCGATATTTGCAGTTCGCGAAAGTGTTTGGTGCATACCAGCAGTGCGCGGGAAAAGGTCGGATGATACCGATAATGCGCTCCGTCCGCCTCGTTTTGGTCGGGGTTATAAACGCGGGAAAGCTGCGCCGATTGCTTGTCACAGCACAAAAACTCCAGCTCGCAGTCCGCAAAGGGACTCTTCGCGCCGATGCAGGTGCTGGCGGGAAGTTCGTTGGCCGAGGGAGTATAATCCACCCCCACGCGGTCAAACAGCTCGCGGCGCAGGGTGTTGAACAAGGAATAGTCGCGGTCAATATAGCTCAGATAAAACCAGGTGCGAACCAAATGGTTGCAGGGCATCCCCGCCGCTCTCATGGTCTCCTCCCAGCGGCCGGCACCTTTTACAAATTGCTCACGAAGGGATACCGTTTTTTCCTCGGGCATGTCCGCCGCACCGGAGGAAAAATACACGCGGCGGCTTGCATCCACCGTGTATTCGACCGCCGTAGAGGTTCCCCGATGAGCAAAGTACCGTGTGACCGGAGACGAAATCGTATAAAACACCACGCCGGACAGACCGTCCCCTTTTATCGGCTTTCCCTCCAGATAGGTAATTGGATGTCTCCGGTGTTCGCCGTCCAGGCATTGACGGCGAATGCGCTCCAGTCGCGGGCGAAATGTTAAGCTTCCATATGCCTTTTCCCAGACAATGTATTGCCCGTCGTTTTGCATCCGACCGGCAAGCTGTCGGTAAAAGCCGGCGATCTCATCCTCATCGACCGGGGTTTGTGGAACAAACGTGATATACCGCTGGACTTGCGCCATTGCGCCGATGCTCTTTTCCTCATACAAATTTCCCATGCAAATTGCCTCAGTTTCTATAAAAGTTCATTTTCAATGTAGGTTGAAACCAGATAGGGATAAAAGGTTTTGGAAGAGAAATCCCCCCTTATGCTTGTTAAAAAGCCTCGGAGCACGGCAGTATTCCTTCGTTTTTCACCTGCGTCTCAAGAAAAATTTCTTGTCTTTCAAAACCGCTGTGCATTGGAAATAAATAAATTTTGGATAATAGACAAGGCGAAAAGTGCCGTAAAACTGGCGCTTAACGAGCATTTTGAACGCAGGATATCCCAAAAATTCATCCTTATCCGGCTTTCTCCCTATTTGGCTGAAACCTACAACCCAATTTTATTCTATCGCATTCCCTGATGGACAAAACCGGCCAAAGGCCCAAACGCTTCCCTCTTTTGCCACGTTGTTTTGGTCAAGTCCCGTTGTGAACCGCCAGCCGCGCGGCCCCGTCCAACGCCTGCAAATAGGCGGCGGGCAAACCAGCGCAAAGCGAATCATCTTCCTTAAAGGTAAAGTGAGCTTTCAGACGGCCCTGCACCAAAAGTACGTCCACGCATACGCGGCAGGATACCCGGTTGCGCCCTCCTATGTCGCCCGGCCAAACTGACGGCAAGGCCTCAAAAAAGGAATTTTTCCGTGTTCTCAGCTCGCCGAGGTAATTAAAACGGATTCGTCTGACGGCTGTATGCGCCCCGCCAGAGTCGGTGATTTCCTGAATTTCGGGCCAGGCTTCCCGCCGCGCCCCTTCCGGCGTGAAAAGCCGCAGCAGTCGAAGGGCGGTAAACCAGCCCACCGTGCGCTCCACATGGCACGAAGCAGCCTGACCGCGCCCATGTCCTTCCAGTTCCACCCAAATTTCCTGACCGAGTCCCAGCCGCGTTAACGCCCGATAGAGCGCGTAAAGCAGAATATCCTCCATCCGTTTGCCGCAGGAGCGTTGCCGTTTTACCAGCCGTTCGGTTAGCTCATGAGGGACGGCGCAGCAGACCGTTCTGGCCCCCGACATCCAATAGCCGCCGCTCGCGACTGGAAACTCCGTCTGATTTTCTTCCCGTGACAGGCATTCGGCAAAGCGCTGATAGGAGTCTCTTTTCTCCGACAGCCGAAACGATTCACCCCGCTCGCGCTGCGAAAGCAGCAATGCCAGATCATCCAGCAGAATCCGCCAGGACACCCCGTCGGTCACCAAATGGTGCAGGGTCAAAAAGAAATAGCTCTCGCGGCCGCGATGGAGCAAACGAGGCTTGACCAAAAGCTCCTTTTCCAAATCAAAACGATGCCCGATTCGACGGACTTCC
>CABQCM010000151.1 GCA_902462665.1 uncultured Oscillospiraceae bacterium
GTGCTTACTATGTTCCCACTCACGCTGGAAGGAGAAGCGGCGGCTGCCAATGGCGGCGGGGCGGCTTCTATGATTATGATGGTGGTCTACATGGCGATTATTATTGGCGCCATGTATCTGTTTCTGATTCGTCCCCAGAAAAAGAAGCAGAAGAAAGAGGAGGCCATGCGCAACGCCGTGCAGGTTGGCGACGAGGTAGTGACCATCGCGGGGCTTTACGGCCGTGTGGTTGCCATCAAAGAGGATTCCATGATTTTGGAATCTGGCCCTGACCGCGGCAAGCAGCGGGTTGCCCGCTGGGCGATTCAGCAGGTGCTGACTGTCCACGAAGAAGCATAGCTTGTTCTATTGTTGTCCTATCCTGAATATGATTCATTGAGACTTGTATTCGGGAGGGAACGATATGAAAGAAAGTTTTTCCCGCGGAGCGGTAGGGCATGTTACCCGGCGGCTTCCGGCCTGGACCCCGGCGGTGCTCACTGGCATGATTGCTGGTGCGGCGGTTTGTTTTTTGTTCCTTTTTCTTATGGCGGCCATAATGACGTCGCGCGATCTGCCTCAAGGGGTACTGCATCCCATGGTGACGGTGGCGGGCGGCGCCGGTGCGTTTGTCGCCGGGTGGGTTGCAGCTAGAAAACAGGGAAAGCAGGGGATGGCCGTCGGTGCTGCCTGCGGCGGGCTGATGTTTCTCATTCTTCTAATTGCGGGCCTGTCCGCCGGCGGTGGATTGTCCTCTCTGACGGCTGTCAAGCTGGCGGTTTTTGTCATGCTGGCCGCGCTCGGCGGCGTTGTAGGGGTCAACCGTGGGAAGAAACGCAAAATGCGTATGAAATAATAAAGAAAGCGGCGTCAGTATGGCGCCGCTTTTTGCTGGCCTTTTGAGGGGGGCAACGACCGTGACGTTGCGGCTGTGCCGGCCGGCAAAAGAGGCGGCTTGTCATGAAGCAGAGCCCCGACGGTTGGCTGCGGGCTTGACAAAAAAGGTGAAATATGATATTTTAATTATAATATCAATTATAATTTACCGCCGGGTAAACACCTGTCTCATTCCATTAGGCCATAGGAAGGATGAGCGATGGGTGTTTTTCTTTTTACCCTGCGGGGAGGAGGCTGCTTTGTTTCGAGAAATGCGCAGAAAAAAGCAGGCGTTGCCGTGGGAGGAAAGCGTCGCGATTTTGGAAAAAGGCACAGCGGGGGTGCTGGCTTTGTCGGGCGATGGAGGATATCCTTACGCCGTTCCCATGAGTTATGTATACGATGGGAAGAAAATTTATTTTCATTGCGCCAAATCGGGGCATAAGCTGGACGCCATTCAAAGAAATGCCAAAGCGTCGTTATGTGTTGTCGCACGGGATGATGTCGTCCCAGAACAATACACCACCTATTATCAAAGTGTGATTGTATTTGGCACCCTGCGTGTGTTAGAGGGCGAATCAGAAAAGCGCGCCGCCATCGAAAAGCTGGCCGTCAAGTACGCGCCGGAGCATGCCGTTGCCGCGCGCAACGCGACTATCGAGCGTGAATGGGAGCCGCTGTGTATGCTGGAGATGACCGTCGAGCATATTACAGGCAAAGAAGCCAAGGAACTGGCGCTGGCAAAGCGCTAAATAAGCGCAACGGAATGAGCGCCTTGTAAAGAGCGAAAGATTGAGAGATCGTTGGAACGATAAGAAATGTGGAGCGTGGCGGTTGCTATGCCCTTACTTTTTAGTGGTAAATGAGGGATGAAAGCGGTATAATCAAATAGACAAAATCGGAATTGGAGAGATAATAATGCAAAGTGTAAGAATTTATGAGATGCCAGCTTGTAAAATGGTTTCGTCTGGAATAGGTATGTTCGGAGAGGAAAATTTCAATATATTTGACGAATGGTTATCTTCGCAAAAACGCAGTCTGTTTCCAAAAGATTTCCTATATTGGGCAGGAGAAGGCTTTGTTTGGTTGTATATGTATGAGGATGGAATGAATGTTCCAAAAGAATTTAAAATAATAGATTTCCAAGGAGGCCTTTATGCTGTAGCAACCGACATAGACCAGAAAACAGATAAGGAGATTATGAACACAGAAATAGATAAGTTTCTAAGTGAAAACGGATTTGAGCGTGACACATCACGTTCAGAATTAGGAAATATAATTACGTCTCCACTGGCGAAAAAAATAATAGGATACGAGCAGATGAACTATTATATTCCAATAAAAGCAAAATAAATCCTTGCTTTGCGGAGGATAAAAAACAAGTGCAAATCGAAAGTTAGAGGAGGAAAGAAATAATGAATATACAGCATCCGCAGGAAAGTATTATTAAAACTTATAACTATAATGGAACTGCTGTTGAGTTGGTTGAATGGAGTGACACTGTCTGGTGTGGAAAGGTTGGATATGCAGACAACAATACCGATGAACCGAATGTCGAAAAAATCATGAAAGATTTTATGTCTGTTTCCGCTATTCCAAACAGCCGTGAAGATAATTGGGATGTTTGTATAAGTGTGAATTACCTTTCAGATGAACGACCGAGCGGCGTGATGTTCGGATTTCTTGTTGCAACAGATGTTCAGCCGGATTCCTATGATATTTACAAAGTTTCTGCTACAAAGTTTTTGCGAATAAGAATGTGTAATGAAACTGCAAGGGCACTTGGACACAAGCCGTGGACAGGCGGCATTCCTCCGTATCATTGGATTGGAGAGCAAATTGCACCCAAGCTTGGCTTTACTTATGGTAGCGATACGATTCCAATTGTTGAATATTATGGCTTTTTTAAACCCGAAGAGGGTACGCATGAGTATTGCTACTTGTATGTTCCTGTGAAGGAAAACAATGACATGGCAAAATAAATTCCCGTTTTCAAAATTGAACAAATCAAATTTTGAAAGAAACAATAAAGGAAACAACATATATGAAAAATTATACTCAGGTTTATGTAAAAAACAGTATGGAGGCAGCAAAAACATATTGTAAAGCATTTGGCGCAGAAATAACACTTGAGATGAAAGACAGCAACGGAACCGCCTATGAACATTGCGAATTATCAGTTAATGGCGAGGGCTTTTTAGCCATAAGCGAAGCGAAAAATCCTTGCGATGTCGATTTTGTTCACAAAATGAAGTGGGAAACAATGACTTTTAATGTATTTGAGATGGGGACCGAAGAAAGTGTTTATCGTGCATTTGATGTTTTGCGTGATGGTGGCGTTGTTGTTGAAGCAATTCATGAGGTGCCATGGAGCAAATGTTGCGCTACCGTTATCGATAAATATGGTGTATGTTGGTGGATTGCCATTTAGTGAGCAAAGGATTGATTCTTCTGTGTAAAAGAACGCAATAACTTCCGGTGTGCAGGGGAAGTGGAGAAAAAGCATTGCTACACTTTAAGGAATTTTGTATGCTTATTTTATAAGTTTTTTGAAAAATAATGATTGCTGTATTTGGTGCCGTTATCATCAAAATAGAGGGTATGCTGCGTAACGGGAACGACTATATGTTTCCTTGTTAGTGCAATCATTACATGGTGCTAGCACCATGTTGATAGGGCAGGCAAAGGAAAAATAGTATTTTGACTCTAAAAATTTTGACTGGCACAAAAACGAGAGCGGTTTTTGAAGAATATAGATAATAAATCCATTGAAAATCAGAGGAAAACAGCCAGTTTAAGTTATCCCCCGAGGAAATACGAATAGCCCGCCGGGGCTTTATCTTGTGTAGTAGGCCTGCGTTACACAACGCAGGCCATTTTTATTTTGGAAAAAAGCAAGGAGATGGGTTTTATGAAGAAAACGGGACGCTTTGGGGAGTTTGCGCAGTATTCCTTGCTCAATATATTGGGAATGCTCGGTCTGTCTTGCTACATTCTTGCGGATACGTTTTTTGTCTCCCAAGGGTTGGGGACCGATGGATTGGCGGCGTTGAATCTTGCCATTCCCATCTACAGCTTTCTCCACGGCAGCGGCTTGATGATCGGCATGGGCGGCGGTATTCGTTACTCAATTTGCCGGGGGCAAGGAGATCAGGCCGCCGCTTGCCGTGTGTTTTCGGGTGTTCTTTGGCTTGCGGCTGGTTTCGCGGCCGTTTTTGCCCTTCTGGGCGCTTTTTTCTCATCCGGTATCGCATCCATGATGGGAGCATCCGGTACGGTCTATGGAATGAGCAGGACTTATTTGCAGGTGATTTTGTTGTTTGCCCCCGCCTTCCTACTCAATAATGTGTTGCTTTGCTTTATACGCAACGACGGCGCTCCGCGGCGCGCTATGGCCGCAATGCTCGCAGGTAGCTTTTCCAATATTGTGCTCGATTATCTTTTTATTTTTTCCTGCCGCATGGGGATTTTTGGCGCGGTGCTGGCGACTGGGTTGGCTCCCATTGTGAGCATGATGGTCTTGCTGCCGTTTTTCATCCAAAAGAGAAATCAATTTTATGTTACCGCATGCCGCCCCGAAGGAAGGGTTCTTGGGGGGATACTGTCTGCCGGGTTGCCTTCGTTCATTGCCGAGGTGTCGTCGGGCATTGTGATGATCGCATTTAACGCGCAGATTCTGCAATTGGAAGGGAATGTTGGCGTAGCGGCTTACGGAATCATCGCCAATCTGTCTTTGGTGGTGCTGTCAATTTACACGGGTTTTGCGCAAGGGATTCAGCCGCTCGTCAGCCGGGAGACGGGAGCGGGCGATGCTCCCGGCGCACGAACGGTGCTGCGATACGCTGTGCTTTCCATGCTGGTTGTTTCCGTCTTGATTTACGCGGGCGTGTTGTTCGGAGCGTCATGGATTGCCAGCGTATTTCATGACGGGCACAACCAGCGGCTGCAGGATATCGCAGTCGCCGGCTTGAAACTCTACTTTAT
>CABQCM010000152.1 GCA_902462665.1 uncultured Oscillospiraceae bacterium
GGAATCGGCACTAGAGCCGCAGCTCAACCGCAGGGTGATTCATTTGCATTATCAAAAACATATGAAAGGTTATGTCGACCGTCTGAATCATCTGCTGGAACCCTACGATTGCGATATGGATTTGGAGCAGCTCATCACTCAGTGCCGTCGGCTCCCGGAAGCCATTCGAGAAGACGTCCATAACAACGCAGGCGGCGTGTTCAACCATGCCTTTTACTTTGACGGTATGACCCCGGACATTGACCGGCGTTTTTCCAGCCGCATGTATGAGACGCTAGCCGCGCAGTTTGGCTCGCTGGAAAATTTCAAGGCAATCTTAGGAAACATAACCGTCAAGCGGCTCGGTTCCGGCTGGGCCTGGCTTGCCTGCGATCACAACGGCCGGCTGTGTGTGTGTTCCACCCCCAATCAAAACACCGTGATGGAGATGAACCTATGTCCCCTTCTCTGCGTGGATTGCTGGGAACACGCCTATTATTTACAATACGAAAACCGTCGTGCCGACTATTACGAAAATTGGTTTCAATTAATTGACTGGGTGACGGTAGAACAACGCTATCGCGCTGCCTTAAGAGAGGCTCGCTCGGATAGCGGCTCCCACAAAGGATAGCCGCCAATCGCCTGAAAGGTCTTATTGTACCGGCAGCACCGGTAATCTCTTTTTCGAGATACAACATTCATCCAGCATATTTCAGACACAAAAAATGGGAGTGGACAAATCCACTCCCATTTTTGTATTATCCAACTATTTGTGCCATTATTTCTTGGCAGCGGGGAAATCCTCGGGTTTGATGAGATTCACCGAGCATTGCAGGATCATCAGTGCGTCGGAAGCGTCCACTACCTCGTTGCCGTCTACGTTAGCAGCCAGGAACTGGGTCTCATTCAACGTAATGAGCTGAACCGAATGCTGCAGGGCCATCAAAGCGTCGGCAGCGTCAATGCTTTGATCGTTGTTGACATTGCCCAGCATGTACTCAGGCTCAGCAAGAATCTCAGCAATTTTCTTCTCCGCTTGATCAATGATAGCGTAATTCGTAACATCTTCCTGAGACTCCTGGCCATAAACATCGATCAGTTCCTGAACCGCACGTTTCGCGGCAGCCACTAAAGTCTGTTTGTCCGTTACGTTGTCTTTATTGATCTCCTCGACCGGACCAATGTCGTCAATGGCTTTAATCGCTTTCTGGATTGCAGCCTGTCTGGCCTGCTCGCGAGCCTCATCCTCCGCCGCTTTCTTCGCCACGTTATAGGCTACGCGGTAGTCCTTCAAAGCCTGGGCATTGGGAACCAACGGAATCACGACATCCGAACCAACCAATTTGGCCAGAGCGTTGTACAACTCCTCCGCCGCTTCGAGGGCCTCGGTTTTGGTAGTATAGTTGTCCTTCGTGACGTCGTCCTTATTTCCAAGGGCGTCGATAGCCGCAACGACGGCAGCCGCATCCGCCTGAGCCTTTTCATAAGAGTCAAGCTTGGCTGCCAGCGTGGAACCAACCCATGCCTTGCCCAGGGTGCTAAGCGCCTCGTAGCTAGTACGCGCTGCGGCGGTGGCCTGAACATCGGTAATTTCCAGATTGGTAATAGCGTCGATAACCGCCTGTGCCTCAGCCGGTGCAGGCTCATCCTCATCCACGTTCAGATTCAGGCTGACCGAACGCAGCCAATAGTCGGTCTGATTGTACAAAGACACCTTAAAGTTGATTTTATGACCAGCACGGGACTCATCGATCGTGAAGGGGAGGGTACGGGTTTCAAAAGTACCGCTGTCTGTGCCAACGGTAGCCTGAACCATTTTGAGGTCAACATCCAGCGTTGCAATGACTTCACCATCCGCCGTCTCGTCAATGACGTTGTACAATACCTTTTTCTCACCACAGCTAAACATGGTGGCCATATTAAAGCTAAAGGAATAATCTCCCGCATCCAACTGCGCGCCCAGCGAATCCAGCAGCGTGTAGGTCTCGTTTTCCTTACGGTTCAAACCGTCGCTGTTGTATATGGAATACGGCTCGCCACGATTGGACAGAGCCGGCTCGTCGTGACCAACATAAGACGCAATACCTGCGGGCACGTCCGGCGCGTTAGAAATGTTCTCATACGTTCCGTCGATACCGGATATCGATCCCATCTGCTCACCAGACACTTTGGTCAGCACATTATCCGCATCGTCAACAAACTCGATGGAGTAAACGGTCGTGGAGTAATCGTTGTTTTGGGAAATAACCCGCAGCTCCATATCGCCCGCTTCGGCGTTATCGTAGTCCGATCCATCCATCTCAACCCGCAGGGCAAACTCTTTGTACTCATAGCCGTCGATCGGGTCTACCTGAGTCGGGGTTGCCTCATACTCATCATAAGTAATGAGCATATCGGTCTTATACTGCTCGCCAAACGTGCTAACCGCATAGGCCGCATCGAAGGTGCACAGATTGCCATCGGAATAGCCCTCGTCGGCAATCAGGCGGATAAACATCGTACCTGCCTGCCCATTAAAAATCTGGGGAACGCCGTTTTTCTCACGCTCAATCTTCACACCATAGATAAAATAGTTGAACGTGGCAATCGAACGACGGCCAATCACCTGACTATAGGTGGTAAAGATGGGGGCATCATGGCTGTTTTTGGTGCCCTTCGCGTTAGCGGCATCCACCAAAGCGGTGGCGTTCCAGGTTTGGAAGGCCAATTCCTTCGTGCCTGCAGCCGCAGCCCCAAAGCCGCTGACGGTGAACAAGCCCACCACCATCAGCAGGGACAGCAACGCGGAAAGCCCGCGTCTGCCAAAATGGATTTTCATAAAAAACACTCCTCCTCCTAATTATATAATGAACAGCCAAAGCAAAGCCCCCCTGGACGAACCCCATAACTGCAGCAGTCCCCATTCAACAGCAATTATTTATCCATACAAGGGGCACGCTTTGCGCCCGGCCGCATTATATCGACTCCTACTATTCTCCACCGGCCCCTCAAGAAAGCAAATCTTTCTAGCTTTCCACCGATGGAATCCTTATAACTTAAGCTCTTAATTATTCATGCATATTGTATCATATTCCCGCCAAATGTCAACACTATTTATTTTACAATATCCATAAATTTTAACAAAAAACGAATATGTGATTCATACTAAGAAGGTTAATTGCTTTCTTCATTCCGACCAATGGCATAACCGTTATAGCCGTTTTGTTTGATATACTCTGGATAATTCACATAACATATGTCTCGATCCACCCGGCCTTGAATCCCCGGCACCGACCCCTCCGAGGTATACTGCCACATGGTAATCGTGCCGTCATAGGACGGCTCGTCCACGTTCCATTGTGCAAGCCAAAGGTCAACGTTGGGCAGCCGACTCATATCAATGTAGTTTCTCACCCAGTTTAGATTGGCGTATATGGCCGGATAATAACCCGCCTCCCGGATGGTATCCGTAAAGGCGATGGCAATTTCAGTGATAGTTTCCCTCCCCAGTGCCTGCGTGACCTTGTCCTCAAGATCCAGCACGACAGGGTATTCAAACTGATACTCTCCCATCAGTTTAATCATAAATTTCGCTTCTTTTATAGCGTTTTCCACACTGGTAGCGTAACTGTAATGATAGCAGCCCACCGAAATTCCCTGAGCTTTGGCTCCCTCTACATTGGCGACAAAATACCGATCGGCCTGATTGGGCTCGTCCCGTCCAAATCCGGTGCGGATCATCGCAAACTCAATTCCAGCTTCTTTGACCGCCGCCCAGTCGATCTCCCCCTGATGAACCGAGACGTCGATCCCCTCATACCGTCCCGGCTGCAGCTCCTGCAGAGGCCTCTCTGCTGGAAACACGGTGATTAAATTCACCGAATATTGAAGCACCAACAATGCGTCCGCGGCATCGATGGAATCGTCCGCATTGACGTCGGCACACTCCTGCTGATGATCAGTCAAAACAAGCAGAGACACGGAATGCTGCAAAATCAGCAATGCATCTGTTGCGTCAATCTGGTCATCCTCGTTGACCATGCCATAAGCAATCGACGTTTCCGCCCACACTCCTGGAGCTATCACGGCCTGAAGCAGACAGAAAACAGATACCACACAACAAAATTTGCGCCATTTGCACATAGAAATGAGTTCCTTTCTTTTTTCAAAGCGCTGATAAGTCTATTTAAGATATTTGCGAATTTTCCGGGCCTTTTTTTCGGTATATGGCATATATCGCAGACTGGGATCGATCAAATTAGAACGTTTGAGAATACTTTTTTCATTGGAAAAGGTCTCAAACCCGCTCTTTCCATGATATCGTCCCATGCCGCTCTCTCCCACTCCGCCAAAGGGCAGCTCGTTTGCGCACAGATGCATTATCGTATCGTTGATGCAACCGCCGCCAAAGGAGAGCGACTCCATCACCTTTTTGACCACCACCTGATAGTTGGCAAACAGATAGAGGGCCAAAGGCTTGGGCCGAGCGCTGATTTGCGTGATGACCTCGTCAATGTCGCGATAAGGAAGAATAGGCAGCAACGGGCCGAAAATCTCCTGTTGCATGATCGGAGAATCGGGCGCTATGTTGGTTAAAATCGTGGGCGCGATTTGGAGCGTTTCCGGGTCGCTCTGCCCGCCGTGAATCACCTGCGCCTGCTCAAACAGCCCGAGCAGCCGGTCAAAATGCTTTCGGTTAACGATATGCGGCAGATCGGGATGGCGCAGCGCGTTCTCTCCCCAAAAGGTTTTCGTCCATTGTACTAAGCTCTTTAAAAATTCCTCCCGAATGTTGTCGTGCAGATAAAGATAATCGGGAGCGACGCAGGTTTGCCCAGCGTTGAGAAATTTTCCCCATGC
>CABQCM010000153.1 GCA_902462665.1 uncultured Oscillospiraceae bacterium
CATACTTTAACCTCCCATAAGTTTTTATCAGAACATTGCAGCCCGACAGCATGCGTCGATTTTATCTACTCTGCTAGCTCATAAGGCTACAATATTTACACAGTCAATATATCACAGAAAAGCAGCAACATATTTAAATTTTAGAAATATTGCGGATTGCAGCGGGAATTTTTTTGGTGGATTGTATAAAAATCATATTCATTCGGGAAGATTAACCGTAAAAGTACTTCAAAAGGATAAAATAATACCATTTTCTATTAAATCAATCCTTGACAAAGAAAAAAGCTCGTTGCAGACGCGATTCGCCCTCGACTACCTTTCCTCTCAAAAGCGCCAAAAAAACGGTAAAATAGATGGTGTAGACTCCGGTGCGCAAACGATAGAATAAGCAAAGCGAGCGCCAGGAAACAATAATTTGGTTCCTTGGCGCCCAACGAAAGCAAACATTTTATTGAGAAAAGAGACTGCGCCCTTATGAACATTGCCTTAGTCTCCATGCCGTTTGCGCGGCTGGATTTCCCCTCTCTCGCGCTCGAACAGCTCAAATCGCTGCTGCGCGGCCGGTTTCTTCAGCGTCATCGGGTGCAGGTGTTTTACTTAAATCATGACCTACTCGATATTGTCGATGTCGACATTTACAAACAGCTGGCAGGAAGAACGGTGTATATCAACTATCGCCGCCAGCTTCCCGGCAGCAGCGCAGAACCACTGCGGCGGGCAATGAAACGGCGCAGGCCCAGCGGCGTGGGAGAATGGCTATTTCGCTCTCTTGCTTACCCTGATGCTCCGGACAATACGGAGGAATTTTTAGAATATGGCTTTCACGGGCATCCCGAAGCCGCCGAACGCCTGATGGCCATCCGGCAAAGGCTGCCGGAATTTCTGGACACGGTTTTGAACCGATACTCGCTGGCCGATTATGACGTGATCGCTCTGACCTCGCTGTTTGAGCAGCATAACCCCAATCTGGCGCTGGTGCAGGCGCTGCGCCGGCGCAATCCGCATTGTCTTATTTTAATAGGAGGAAACAATTACCACAATGCCGCCAAGGTGTACGCTCAGCACTGCGAAGGAGTGGATTATCTGTTCTCCGGGCCGGGATATGCCGGTACGATCGACCGCATTGAAGAATTCGACCGCACCCGCCGCCGGCCGGCCGGCATCCAGGTGGTTTGCAGCGACGAGGAAGATATTGACCGCGCTGCCAGCCTGGATTACGAAGATTTTTATCGCTCATTGGAACGTCAAAAGCATCGAATCGGGCCGCTGGAGCCAACTGTTTTCTGGGAAACCTCGCGCGGCTGCTGGTGGGGAGAAAAAAGCCGCTGCACTTTTTGCGACTACAACAAACGTATGAAATTTGGCGCCATGCAAGCCCCCAGAGCAATCGACTATTTGCAGCGAATTCTCGACCAAGGGCGAGGCCGGTGCCGGTACTACTGGGCAGTGGATTCCATATTGCCGGTGGATTACATTGAACGAGTCTTTCCCCATCTCCAAATTCCCGACGGCGCGCGCATTTTTTATGAAGTACGCGCCACCTTGAGCGCGCAGCAGCTGCAAAAGCTGCGCGATTTTCACGTGTCGATGGTGCAGTGCGGGGTCGAAGCCTTGGACACGCCCACGCTAAAGCTGCTCAAAAAAGGTATGACCGCGCCCGGCAACCTTCGTTTTCTGCGCGACTGCGCTCAATATGGTCTCTCGGTACTATGGAATTTGCTGTGCGGCGTTCCAGGGGAAGAAACCAGCCGGTTTTACCGTCTGCTGGAGCTTTTGCCCCGGCTGCGGCATCTGTATCCCCCCACCGGAATGTGGGCAATCAGCTATGATCGCAACTCGGATTATGTTCAAAATCGAAAGAAATACGGCCTGTCCCTCACTCCCTCCACCGAAGCCCTCGGTTATGCTTTTCCCTTTTCGGCCAATGAGCTGAATCAAATCGCCTATTTTTACGAAAACAACGAGATTCAAACGGTGATGACGCGGGAGAAAATTAAACTGATACAAAAAATCAATGGGGAAATCCTTGCCTGGCAGCGGCGCTGGCAGAGCGATGAGGATTCAGCTTTGCCGCGGCTGTATCTCACCCGGCACGCCAAAGAAGCGTACATTACCGACACCCGCAGCGAGCCTCTTCAAGTCCCCCTCAGCCCGGAAGCCGTCGAGCTAATCGACTATCTTTGCCTTCCCCGCACCGACGAAGCCCTGCGCAGGCGCTTTGGCCAGCGAGATCTTCGGCAGGAATGGCGCAAATGCGTGGAGGCCGGGTTTATCTGGCGGGAGGCGGACAGCGCGCAGTCTATCAGTTTGGTCATTCAAGATCAACCAGCGCTGCCAAAGCCCTTTTCTATGCTCGACGGCTGGATTTGGGAATAGTGCTCTCCCGACCGGCGGCCGCGTTCCAACCCGCTAAAACGTTATCTTCTTCGCTTTTTCTCCCGATTTATTGCAAAACCAAATAACGCAATAAAACACCTTCCGTCACCTTTCACAATGTGCAACGGTGTGCATCGAATCTATTTTGTCATTGTTATATTCTCCCTTTAAAAGGAGGAATATAACATGTCGTTTAAACTCAAATTTTCGGGAGACCTCTGTCATGCGCGCGGCAAGATGGGTTTGACGCAGATGCAGGCCGCCGATCGCCTTTCCATGGCGTTGCGAACCTATCAGTACATTGAATCCGGCCATAAAATACCAACCTTGCAAAACTTTTTCAAGCTCATTAACCTGTTTGAACTGGACGCCAACGATTACCGGCATCTGTTCGACGAGGATGCGTAGACAAAACAAGCGCGGATGTTTCATCCGGGATGTGACAAGTGTAAAAAACGTCCAGCCCATTTTCACAGGCCGGACGGTTCTGTTTTTCATCGTGGGGTCAGCGAGCCAGCTGCGCCTCCCATTCCTGCGGCCGAAAACCCACCAGTACAAAATCCTCCCCCACCAGCAGGGGGCGTTTGACCAGCATTCCGTCCGAGGCGAGCAGGGCAAACTGCTCCTCCTCGCTCATCGAATCGAGCTTATCCTTTAAGCCGAGCGCACGGTACTGCATTCCGCTGGTGTTAAAGCGGGACGATCATCCTTAATATTACGTACAACGACGTCGATTCCCCGTTCCTCCAAAAAGCGCAGCGCCTTTTGGCAGGTGGTGCATTTGGGATAACAGACAAACAACATCAATATCACCTGTCTTTGCCTTACATAGACTTTATTATGTGCGCTAAGTTGTTCAGCGTGCCGATTGCAGCCGCACAAAAGAGCCCTTTGATCTTTTCAGAGGGCTCTTTTGCGTAATGGGAACGGCGGCATACGCAAAGGCTCGGGTTCTCCCCAAAAAGCCGATTCCTGCGCCAGTATCCGGATACGCCGATTATCGCTGGGCGTATCCCTTTTTGTATTCCTGAAAGGCCTTCATAGCGTCAGCCTTCCCCTCACTTAAATAATCGGCGTATACCAGGGGGCGGCCGTCGTGAAGCGCCGCGTCCTCCACCCGGCAGACAAAGAGAATATGCGAGGATAGCTCTCGCACCTCGGTCACCCGGCCATAGATGGAAGCCGCGCTGCCACGGCGCAGCACCGGCAGGCCGTGCCACAGTTCATGATGGACCCCCGACCATTTGTCGGCCGTTCGGGCCGACTGAAAGCCAAACAGGCCGATGAGCAGCGGGTCGCAATCCTGACGAAGCACCGAAAGAGTGAATTCCTTGGTGCGTTTGAGGCATTCGGGCGAATAGTTGCGCTTAATCAGGCTCATCAGCAGCACAGGATTGTCCTCCATGGTGGCCTGCATGACCGCATCGACAATACAGCCGCCATAGCCGTTTTCCCCCTCGACTCCGAGGACGTAAAGGCCGTAGGTCAGCTTGTCCAGCGCCTTGATTTCCATACCGGCTTCCTCCTTTTGATCACGTCCGGAACGGACGGGTGGCTACTGCCCGGCCCGGATGCCGTCGCGCACCCGCTGCGCCAGCTCGTCCAGCGCCTGTTTTCCGGGAATATACTGAATTTTCACACTCTCGCACAGCTTGTCGAAGCCGCAGCCCTCCAGCGCCTGCTCCACCTGGCCGATGCTCTGCCCGCCCCAGCCGTAGGAACCAAAGGCAAAGCCGACGCGCCCCTTGGGCGAAAGTCCCCTGAGGTAGGTCAAAAAGCCCGCCACGGTGGGCAGCATGTTGTTATTGAGGGTCGGAGAACCGACCGCGATATATTTCGCGGTCAAAATATCGTTGATGATATCGCTGTGGTGACTGACCTTCAGGTCGTAGAGCTTGACGGCGACCCCCTCCTCCCGGAAGGTTTCCGCCACCGTTTTGGCCATAGTTTCGGTTGAATGCCACATGCTGTCGTAAACCACCACGGCGCTGCCGTCGGTCTCGTTGGCGCTCCATGCTTGGTAACGAGCAATAATATCGGGAATATTCTGCCGCCAGATCACGCCGTGCGAGGGACAGATCATCCCAATTTCCAGCCCGCCGACAGCCTTTAAAGCGGCGGCGGTCTGCTGGCCATAGGGCATCACGATGTTGGCGTAATACTTGCGCGCCTCCTCGAAAACCGCGCCGAGCGACTCCTCGTCGTCAAACCGCCCGCTCGAGGCGTAATGCTGACCGAACGCGTCGTTGGAAAACAGCAGTTTTTCCTCTGGGCAGTAGGTGACCATATTGTCCGGCCAGTGCACCATTGGAGTGGGGGTGAATTGCAGGGTATGCCTGCCCAGCGAGAGACTCGCCCCCGCCTTGACCGGCGCAAAGTTCAGCTCGCCGTAATGGGCCGTCAGCCCCCGCAC
>CABQCM010000154.1 GCA_902462665.1 uncultured Oscillospiraceae bacterium
TGTTTTTGGAGCATTCGCTGGCCAATTATTTTGATGTGGCCGACGCTTTAGGCGATCTTGTGGCCAACGGTTCGATTGAAAGCAGACCGCAGGAAGGGGAAGAGGCGTATGCTCTCACCGAAAGCGGGCGGTCCTCTGCCGCTCTGCTTGAGACTACCCTGCCCTTTTCGGTGCGCGAAAAGGCTGTCAAGTCCGCTACCCGTTTGTTGGCCAAGCGGCGCAACGAACGGGAAAATCAGGTTTTGGTCGAAAAGGTGACGGGAGGATACATGGTGGCCTGCTCGGTGCTGGATCATGAACTGGAGCTGATGACCGTGCGCCTTCTGGTATCGGATGAAATGCAGGTCGAGCTATTGCGGGAGACTTTTTTGCAGTCGCCGCTCAAGGTGTATCAGTCGGTGCTTTCCCTAATGACGGGGGACGATAATCTATTTGGCGGCGAAGAGCGTTCTCCCAAGCCGGCCGACGATGTTTGGAAGTAAACAATTGCGTATGTAAACCGTCAAAACGAACCATTCCCCCTATTATTTGAAGTCAGTCGTTGGCAGTGTATATCGACTACAACCTGTTTTCCGTCGATCTTTTAGGGGGACGTGGACAGTTCCATACTCGGCTTTGTCGAATGCTACTGGGGCGTCCGGCTGAGCTTACTTTATTTCAAGTTTTACCATCTCAACGGCTTTGACATATACGCTTGAGCTGCAAAGGTCCTCGCCGAAGCGGGAAAAAATTGTTTACATTCTGCATGGGAAATGCTATGATACAATAAACTGTTGGAATTGGCGGGAGTTGGTTGACACGCGGTATCCATAGATCGCTTGGATGCGTGGACTATCAACAGACAGAGCAGAAAAGAAAGGAAGAAAACCAATGGGCAATTATTATCAGCCCGAGATTGAATGCGCGTCTCGGGAGCAGATACGGGCATGGCAGGACGAAAGGCTGGTTCGTCAGGTGCAGCATGTGTGGGAGCATGTGCCTTATTATCGCAACCTCATGGAACAAAAGGGACTGGAGCCGGGGGACATTCGCTCCACAGAGGATTTGCATAAGCTTCCCTTTCTGACCAAAGATGATCTGCGTGAGGCGTATCCCTATGGTTTACTGGCCGTGCCGCTGAGTGACGCAGTGCGTATCCAGTCCACCAGTGGAACGACGGGACGGCGCGTGGTGGCCTTTTATACCCAGCACGACATTGATTTGTGGGATGAGTGCTGCGCGCGGGCCATTATGGCGGTAGGCGGCACGCGGGATGATGTGGTGCATGTCTGCTACGGTTATGGTTTGTTCACCGGCGGGCCGGGGCTCAACGGAGGTTCGCACAAGGTTGGTTCCCTGACTCTGCCCATGTCGTCGGGCAATACCGACCGTCAGATTCAGTTTATGTGCGATCTCGGCTCGACCATTCTATGCTGTACGCCGTCTTATGCTGCTTATCTGGGGGAAACCATTTGCGAGCGGGGCTTGCAGGATCAGATTAAACTCAAAGCCGGGATCTTCGGCGCTGAGGCATGGAGTGAGGAAATGCGGCAGGATATCCAGCGTATGCTGGGAATCAAGGCGTACGATATCTATGGGCTGACTGAGATTTCCGGCCCGGGAGTGTCCTTTGAGTGCGAGGCCCAAACGGGTATGCACATCAATGAGGATCATTTCATCGCCGAAATTATTGACCCCAATACCGGCGAGGTGCTGCCGGATGGTCAAAAGGGAGAGCTGGTCTTTACCTGCATCACCAAAGAGGCTTTCCCCTTGCTGCGATATCGCACCCGTGATATTTGTGTGCTGACGCGGGAGCCATGCCCCTGCGGTCGTACCCACGTCAAAATGTCCAAGCCGATGGGGCGCAGCGACGATATGCTCATTGTCAAGGGGGTCAATGTTTTCCCCTCGCAGATTGAGACAGTGCTGCTCAATAAGGGATATCCGGCCAACTATCAAATTATCGTCAGCCGCGAGCGCAACAGCGACAAGCTCGAGGTGCAGGTTGAGATGACGCCCGAGATGTTCTCGGATACGGTTAGCCGTATTGAAGCCAAGGAGAAGGAGCTTGTAGACGCTCTCAAAGCCATGCTGGGAATTTACGCCCAGGTTCAGTTGGTGGCTCCCAAATCCATTGCCCGCAGCGAGGGCAAAGCGGTACGTATTATCGACAAGCGTAAGCTGTATTAATGCCTGTATGGCCTTGCGCCAACTGGGTTCCCGCCAAGGCCCGGTACAATCCATCAGAAAGTGGGGAAGAGCTATGACTGTTAAGCAGATATCGGTATTTGTGGAAAATAAGGCCGGCCGGCTGGCCGAAATTACTCGGGTGTTATACGACCATAACATTGATCTGCGCGCTTTGTCCATTGCCGAAACCCGCGATTTTGGCGTGCTTCGTCTGATTGTAGACGATACCTATAAGACAGCTTGCATTCTCAAAGAAGCGGGCTATGTTTTTTCCATCACGCCGGTGTTGGCTGTGGCCGTTCCCGACGAGCCGGGCAGCTTGTGCCATATTCTGCAGGTTCTGTCGGATAGCGGCATCAGCTTGGAATATACCTATGCCTTTACCGCAAGCCGACAGAGGCTGGCTTATATGGTATTTCGGGTGGAAAATCACGAGAAAGCCATTGAGGTACTTTCTCAGGCAGGGATTCAGCTAGTTTGTCAGGAACAGTTTGACTCTCTGTAAGTAAAGAGTATGTATGAATTACAAAGCCCGCCCGAAAACATGGGGCGGGCTTTGTAATAGGCGCAACAAACAGTCAGAAACGCCCTGCCCCTTTGTTCGGGGGCAGGGCGTTTCCATGAAAAAGGCAGTAGTCCTTTGTTGGAGATCTGTTTTTGCTGCAATGGCAAATCAATAATTTTATCGCCACAGCCAACAGCTTATTTCTTTGTTAAAAATAGGATAACATAAATTCCGGAATAAGTCAATACAATGGCAGGTTACAGTTTTGTTACAAAATCCAAAAAAGTCCTTTTTTGAACATTACGAATGACACTCATAGTGCAGCGATTGAAAATATGCCTCGTTGTACTGTATCGCGGGATCGTTGGGTCTAAGTTTTTGAGCGCGGCGGTGAAAGGCTTCGGCCGTCTTATGGTCGCCCAGCCGGTCATAGCAGACGCAAAGCTGCAACAGGGGAATCCACTCGTGACAGTCCGGGGTGCAGAATCCACCACAGGTATCAAGACTGCGGCCGCGCGCGGCTTCGTACCAGTATATAGCCGACGGCAATTCGCCCGCGTCCAGAAAGGACGCTCCCAGGGCGCAGCAGACCTCCGCACGGGGAGCGTCGTAGCAAAAGCTCCGGCATAAGGCTTGGCGGGCCATCCACGGTTGATGGAGAGCAAGATAGCAGCTCGACAGATCGAGACAAGCGGTAATGTTGTTTTCCACCCATCCCTCTGCATCGTTTAAAAAGGCGGTGAATTCCCGAATGGCGTCGTCATACCGGGCGTGATACATCAGCTCACGCGCATAATAAAACCGCTGTCGCGCATCCAAAATCCGTCCGCTGGAACGCATAGCTTCAAAAATGCGCAGATTTCGGTCGGGATCTCCTGCTCCAATTTTTCGATGGCAAACCGCAGCCGGACAATGAATGACATGGCCTGTGGGGGTGATAGCCTCGTGGATGGGGCTTTCCCAGCGATAACCCTTTTCCCGCCGTAGCAGACGTTCGCGTTCGTAGGTCACGGTGGGATGGCCGTCGGCGTCAAAGGCCACGTGATACGGCATCATGACCAGGTCAACCGGAGGAGCTAGAGTTTCCTTCAAACGTGCGAACACCTGGCGGTCGTTTGGTTCCATGACGTCGTCGGCGTCCAGCCAGAGTATGTAGTCCATGGTGGCTTTGGAAAAGGAAAAATTGCGCGCCGCGGCAAAATCGTCGATCCACGCAAAGTCAAAAACCCGGTCGGTGTATTCCAAAGCAATTTCTCGAGTACGGTCAGTGGAGCCGGTATCGCAAATAACGATTTCATCCACGAGGCCGCGCACGCTGTCCAGACACCGCGCTAATACGGCTTCCTCGTTGCGCACGATCATGCACAGGCTGATGGTGCTCATAATTTTCCTCCTCGATGGCATAAAATATGGCCGCCGCCCGAAAGCGACGGCCATGCAGAAGAGATGAATTATTTGTCAATAATTTCGGCTTTGCAGGTCGATACAAAGGTGGGGTCGCTGTTGTTGTGGCCGACAATGACCAGCATACCGAATTCGCTGATTCGTACGCTTCCCTGCGCGACGGTCTGACCACCTGCTTTAATGGTAACATCACTGGTGTTAACCGGCAGATAGGCGCGGATCGCGTTCTGGCAATCGGCGCCGCAGCCCTCGGGCGCGGGGGTGGGGGCAGGTAGATAGGTGATGGTGTTGTTATAGGTGGCGCTGGTGATTCGAATGGCAGCGATGCGGCAGAGGGAAACCGCTTCCTGTGCAACGCCCTGACTGTTGACCAATTGCAGCAGACCGGCGTTGGGATTGGTGTTCGGCGCGGGAAGCAGCGAGCCGAGACGGCCGCTGACGTTGTTGCCGCTTTCCATGCTGATAATGACAGTATCGGTTGGATACAGCGTGATAAGCTGCCGAATCGTATTTCTCATCTGCTGGACACAGAAGCATTCCACCGTGTTGCCGGCTGCGCCGGTAGGACCAGTGGGGCCAGTCGGCCCGGTTGCACCAGCGGTACCGGTCGCTCCGGTGGGACCAGTTGGACCGGTGGGCCCGGTCGCGCCAGCGG
>CABQCM010000155.1 GCA_902462665.1 uncultured Oscillospiraceae bacterium
GCGCTCAATAGAAAATAAAGGATTTTCTTTTTAATCTGTTTCATCAAAATCACTCCTTTCTATTGTTGCAAAAGATTAGAATAGGCAGTCTTAAAAGTATGGATTCCATCTTCACTTTCCAAATCTATATAGGCACGAAGCTGAAAATTGCCGCTTTTATTGCGAATCCAGACAGGTTTCGATATTTTATAAGAAGCACCGGCTGCTTTTATCCGCGCTGCTTGTTCTAAAGAGGAAAAGAGCGAATTGAAATCATCTAGGCAGGGAACAGGAGAATCAGCGGCGGAAAAGGAACCGTAATCGTAAGCCGCAAAGCGTACCAGATGTACTGTGCCATCTTGCTCCGCTTCGAAATATAAATATAATTTTTCGGTGGTTTCGGTTTCGCCAATATTATATTGATAAATAACCCGATACTTTTTCGAATACTCGTTGGAATGGGTTATGGTAAAGCCAGTAATATCATATCCAGCGGATGAAAGAAATGTACTAGCCTGCTGTAAAGCGGTTTCAGAATCAACATCTGTATGACCTAGCTCTAATCCGTCAATATTAGGCAGATAGGTTTCAAGAGTATTGGCGCGAACAAAATACACATTATTATATGCGTCCTTATAAGTAGTGTATACGTTTTCTGCGTCTTTGGCACCTTGATCTTCAATTTTTTGAAGCTCGTTTTTAGCGCTCTCTAGAGAGAGTTCATTTTTAGAAAAGTTTCCTGTATAAATTTTCTCTATCGAGTTGGAGACCAAGGAGGATTGAGTGTTTTGGCTAGCATCAGGCAAGTCAAATCGAAAAGAATCATCGCCTAGATCATGACGGTAGTTCATATTTCCGTGTATCTGGGTCGGATCGCTCTTTTCAAAAAGATCATCGTCTGCATTCTTTTTAGAAACCCCCATTGGGGACTCTACAGAGAAAGAAGCAAATAAGACCTGACTCCATGTATTATTGAAACCGTACGAAATATTTTTGGGATGGCTTATAACGTAATGTGCTCCTCGTTTATAGGTTAATCCGGTCATATTGGCGGTATCGTTCGTCGTATTTGCGCCGACACGGCATCCCTGATAAATAATTAAGTGGGAATTACAAAAATAATTTTCAGAAACTCTGGAGATGGAGGCATGATTCAGGTCGAATCCAACATAGGATTGGCTTGATTCCAAACCGTGAGATAAACAAAAATAAATTGCACTTTCTTTCATTAATTCAAGTGCTGAACTATTCACATTTACAAAATCTGTTTTTAGTTGAGTTGAATAGCCCATGTTACTGGAAAACCACCTGAGATTTGACATGGTATTTTGCGTGGGTATTTTATACGGTAATTCTGCTTCGCTTTGAAACATGTTGTTAAAGAATAAAAATGAAGCTGTTCCCTTTACAGCAGGGATCAAAGTCCAATCCGCATTCCGCTTTGTAGTATCGATCGGCAAAGTATGAGCAGCGAGTTTCACATTGGTTCCGTTGGTCTGCGCGCCGCCCGAGAGACAAAGGGAACGAGATTCCGCCGCCTTGTTTATCAATTGATAGCTTCCGTCCCAATTGCGAATAATTTTCCATTGCTGTTGCGTATTGGTGGAAGAATAGGTTTGCAGCTTGATGGTCGAACCGCTGGCTGTACTGCTGGCGGTCAGCGCCAAGCCATTGCAGGTGATGGAATAGTAATTGTTGCCACGGGAAGAGAGTGTCCAGGCCTTTTGAGCGATAGCGGCAGAACTATTCTCAGTAACGTAACTGCCGGTAGTAGTGCCAGCGGCGGCCAAATATTTCCCATTTGCTTTATTGAGCAGATAGTAGAGCGTATCATTTTTTATACCGGGCGCTTGGGTGGGAGCAGCGTCATCTACATAGGTAACCACAAGACATGGTTGGTTAATGGAGCAATTGTCCGAGAAGAGAGTCTGCCATTGATCATCGTCCCTTTCGCGGAACATAATGCCGTAGTTGGGCAGCCCTTGCAACCATCCTTGAACCGCTTTGGTGATGTAAAGATCATATTGCGAACTATTCCGCGAGTTGTTAATGTTTGCTGAGGAAATAATTTCATTGTAATACGCCGGTTTATTGTTCCAAGTAATGGTTGATTCATTCCAAGCACTTTTCACAAAATAAGCTTGTAGCACTGCAGTGGCATCATTGGATGAACCCTCGGTGAAACGATAGCAGGCTGAGGTGATATTGTCATAACGGATATTGTCGAGCGCGCTAAGATTAAATTTTACAAAAGTATAGGCAGTTCCTTTGGTAGCATTATAGCCGATGTGGTGTACAATAGATTGGCCATGGGTGGTGGAAGCCTCTTTACTGTATACACTAGCGCCCGTTAGGTTGGTGCCGGACGGAATGGTAATAGACGTATTCAATGTGACGACCGATTCCGCGGCCGAAGCGGTTAAAAATTCCGAATCCAATTCCACTGAGACGGTGTATATGCCATCGGATTGTTCCTGTAAGGCGATACTGAGATTGTCGCTCGCCGCACCGTCAGAATCGGTTAGCAGTAATCCGCCAAAGCATATTTGCTCTACGCCTTCAGAATCGGTCAGGAGAATCGTATTTTCGTGGATGAGGGGAGTCAAATCCCCGAAGTTGGCGTCAAATGCAACCGAGGTGACGTCCATGGATGAAATCGTGTGGCGAAGAAGGGTACCGCTCAGCAGTGAGTCACAGGAAATCTCACCGGATGTGGTTTGGTATACCGCTTTGGTACCGTCTTCCAACACCGCCGCAGACGTGCTGCCGCATTGTGGCTGCAGCGAAATACGGTGGCCCTGATATTCCCATACAATGGCGCTGTCGGATAGCCGGTTGGGATAGTATGCGGTAATATCGTTGGCCGCGGTGCGATACCGATAATTACTATCTCCCTTTTCCCGCGCGGTGATCTCGGTCAAATGAATGTTTTTGTCGATCATACGCCCGCTGGCGTCCTGATACCGAACATCATCTGCGTAAATATATACGGTTTTGCTTCCATCCGCATTCAGATAGCCGACTGCGTCCGTTTGGTCGTTGAAATCGTCCAAGCGACGAATGTGGGACGAATGGACTTGTTCCTGCTCGGAAAGAAAGGTCGGGCCGACTTCCGGCAGTATTTCAGCCGTGCTGCGGGATGGGGAAAAGCCACATGTACATGCGGCACACAACAGCAGACAAAGTGCGCTGCGCCGGAGTGTAATGGAACGATTTTTTGATTTTTTCATCTAGTTGTCCTCTCATGTAGATTATATTTACTATTACCACATTATAGCAGATGAGCTAAGTTTTTCAATAGTATAATGGGGAATATCGGGAAATATTTTCTAAGCTTTTGAATATACAGGAAAGGCGGTTGCCTGGGAGAAAGCCACAGAGTAACCATCCTCTATTTTCCTTGACAAGATCGAACAGGGCCGATATAATAATACTATTATTTAAAGTAGCTGCGAAACGTCGTGGCGCTTTTTTCATATCGGACCCTGTCGTTCGGATATTGGGAAGGAGCAGCACTATGAATTTGATCGAGACCTTTGGCAGTATGGTGTTTAACGAGCAGGTGATGCGCGAGCGTCTGCCTAAGGAAACCTACCGCGCTTTGCAGCGCACGATCGAGCTGGGGAAAAAGCTGGATCCTACCATCGCCAACATTGTGGCCAACGCCATGAAAGATTGGGCGGTGGAGAAGGGAGTGACCCACTTCACCCATTGGTTCCAACCCATGACCGGGATTACCGCCGAAAAGCACGATAGCTTTATCACCCCCATCAGCGAGGGACGGGTGATCATGGATTTTTCGGGCAAAGAGCTGGTGAAAGGGGAACCGGACGCTTCCAGTTTTCCTTCCGGCGGCCTGCGCGCCACCTTTGAGGCGCGGGGGTATACCGCGTGGGATCCGACCGCTTATGCTTTTATCAAAGACAATACGTTGTGCATTCCCACTGCGTTTTGTTCTTACGGCGGGGAAGCGCTGGACAAAAAAGCACCGCTTCTGCGTTCGATGGAGGCCATCAACCGGCAGGCGCTGCGGATTCTGCGCCTGTTTGGCAACGAGGATGTGACCGCTGTCCGCACCACGGTCGGGCCGGAGCAGGAGTATTTTTTGATCGATCAATCGGTTTATCGTCAGCGGATGGATCTGGTACTGACCGGTCGTACTTTGTTGGGTGCGAAGCCGCCCAAAGGGCAGGAGATGGACGATCATTATTTCGGCACCATCAAACCGCGGGTCAAGGCTTTTATGCGGGAGTTGGACGAGGAGCTTTGGAAGCTGGGAATTTACGCTAAGACCGAGCATAACGAGGTAGCGCCCTCCCAGCATGAATTGGCCCCGATTTTTACGACCACCAACATTGCCACCGATCATAACCAGTTGACCATGGAACTGATGCGCAAGGTTGCCGAGCGCCACGGTTTGGCCTGTTTGCTGCATGAGAAGCCCTTTGACGGGGTTAACGGCAGCGGCAAGCACGATAATTGGTCGATGTCGACCAATACGGGGGTCAATTTGCTGGACCCGGGGGAATCGCCGCAGGAAAACGCGCAGTTCCTGTTGTTTTTGTGCGCCGTGATCAAGGGCGTCGACGAGTATCAGGATTTGCTTCGTGTATCGGTCGCGGGAGCGGGGAACGATCACCGCCTTGGGGCTGACGAGGCGCCGCCCGCCATTGTTTCCATGTTTTTAGGGGACGAGCTCACGGAGGTGCTGGAATCCATCGAACAGGATTCCACCTA
>CABQCM010000156.1 GCA_902462665.1 uncultured Oscillospiraceae bacterium
GGGAGCCGATACGGCGGCCACAGCCGCGGCCGGAGCGGCGGCAGGGGTAGCGGGGGCGGCGGCTTCCACAGCGGGAGCCTCGGCGGCCGGAGCTTCCTCGGCGCCGGCGGGAGCAAACTCAGCGGTGCTCTCCCCCTCCTGACCGATGACGCAAACGTTGGTCATGGTGGGGACGTCGGCGTCCTCCTCGAAGAACTGCTCGAGCATAATGCCGTCGACAGGGGATTCCTCGTCGAGGGTGGATTTATCGGTCTCGTAAGTAAAGAGCACGTCGCCCTTTTTGACCGCATCACCCTTTTTCTTGTGCCAGGTGGTGAGGATACAGCTCTCGACTGTGATTCCCACATTCGGCATCATTACTGGTGTTGCCATGGTTCATCCTCCTTAAAATGCTCCGGCCGGTGGGGGCGTTCCCCTTGCCGTGCCGTTTTGTATAGATGTATCGCAATCGGCCGCGGGGGCCGAAGGGATGATAAAAGAAACGCGTTTACTCCCAAAGCACCGTCACGCCGTCGGCCGACGCGTGCGCCATAATCTCATCCGACGGCTTCTGGTCGGTGATGAGCAGGTCAATCTGGTTTAAGGTTGCAAAGGTAAAGGGCATGCTCTTGCCGAACTTGCTCGCATCCACCAGCATAATGGTCTTTTTGGCCTTGGCGATGATGTTGCGTTTTAATTCGCACTCGCTGTAATTGCCGCAGGTGCATCCATTCTCCTGCGAGAAGGCCGACGCGACCATAAAGGCAAAGTCAAAGTTGAGATGAGAGATAAAATCCAGCGACTGCGGGCCGGAAACCGACAGGGTCGAGCGGTTGATCAGCCCGCCGATGAGGGTAACGTTGGGCTTGTACCGCTTGGAAACCTCAAGCGCCACGTTGGGGGCGCTGGTGAGAATGGAGAGGTCAAGGTCGGGAATCTGCCGCGCCAGCATCATGCCGGTCGTGCCCGAATCCAGAAAAATCGAGCGGCCGGTTTCAATGTACTTGGCGGCCAGCTTGCCGATTTTGGTTTTAGCCTCGGGGTTTTTAACGGCGCGCAGGGCGTAAACATCCTCCTGCCCAGCGTCGAGCATCTTGATGTACCGCGCTCCTCCCCGGATGCGTACCGCCTCGCCCAGCTTTTCAAAATACTCGAGGTCCCGGCGCAGGGTCATGCTCGACACCTGGGGGAACTGCACCTCAAGATCCTTGAGCTTGACCACGCCTTTCTCGCGCAGCAGGGTCAGGATTTTGTCGCGGCGGTCAAAACTCATGGGGTCAGCTCCTTTCGTTGGTTGCGCATGGCGGTTGCCTCGCGACGGATTGACAGCCCGGAATGTAAAGTTTTGTTCAAAACTCACATTCTGTATGTTAATTATAATCAAATTGGTTTCGAATGTCAATGGATTTTCACAAAAAAACTTGAAGGCAATACCGCGTCATACCCGGCAAAACTCCGGTTGGCTTCCTGTCTCGAGTTTTTTCGCCGGGATGGGGCGCCGTTGGGTTGCTTTTTGATCATGCGAATCCGCAACGCGTCCATTTTTCCATTAGCCGCGGGGCGGCCGCATGCTATTGATCGCGCGCGGCCGGAGCGCTAAGGAACATCCTTTTAATAAGATAAAATTGCATGAAAATAAATCGCAAATTCAAATCAAACAAAAATCCCTCCTCACAGCATCCCTCGAAAGGTTGAAAAATCAGTATAAAGCTGTTAAAATGTAAAAATATAATGATACCATCGCTTGACAAAGTAACTACGCCTGCTGGCGGTTGAAAGAGTGGCTTACGGCGTTCTCGGCAGCGACAGGACGACAGCCCTACCACAGTCTGCGGCCGAGGCGGCTGGGCTATCGCCCGGTAATGAGGACAACAATGCTAGCGTTCTTTTTCACGCCGATCAACCGTGTTTCCATTTGTCAAACGATGGGTACTTGCCGTCGGGTTCCCGACAGGAAAGGTGGATGCGAATGAGCCGCAAGGAGTGGGTGGTCGCGCGCAGCGACCGCGCCGCCGCACAGGCGCTGGCCGAGGAATGCGGCATGGATCCGCTGGCTGCGCTGCTGCTCATCGGGCGGGGAATCAGTGACCCGGCCGAGGCGGAGGAATTCCTTGATTTTGACCAGCAGTTGGCCGATCCTTTTGAAATGAAAGACATGGATCGGGCGGTGGAACGCATTCGCCGCGCGCTGGAATCGGGCGAAAAAATCGCTGTATTCGGCGACTACGACTGCGACGGGGTAACGGCCGGCGTGGTGCTCACCACCTACCTGCGCGCGAAAGGGGCGGACGTTTTTCTCATGCTGCCCGACCGCATGGGGGACGGGTACGGGATGCATCTGCCGCAAATCGAGCGCCTGCACGAGCAGGGGGTCGGCCTCATTGTCACAGTGGACAACGGCGTGGCCGCGGCGCAGGAGATTGCCCATGCCGCCCAGCTTGGCATGGACGTGGTTGTGACCGACCATCACATTCCGCCCGATTGCCTGCCGGCAGCGGCCGCGGTGGTGGATGCGCACCGCGCCGACGAGGAAAGCGAATTTCGCGACTGGGCGGGGGTCGGTGTAGCCTTTAAGCTCTGCTGCGCGCTGGAGGGCTGCGCCTGCGAGGAGCTGCTTCCCGAATACGGCGATTTGGTGGCCATCGGCACGGTGGCCGACGTGGTATCTTTGCAGGGGGAAAACCGCCTCCTGGTCGCCCACGGGCTGCCTTATCTAGAACATTCCAAGCGCCCAGGTTTGCGTGCTCTCCTGACCGCCGCCGGGATGGAGGGGCGGCCGATCACCTCTGAGACGGTCGCCTTTGGCGTCGGCCCGCGCATCAATGCCGCCGGGCGTATGGGGGACGCCATGCGCGCCGCCCGGCTGCTGATGACAACCGACGACGAGGAAGCCGAACGCCTCGCCAGGGAACTGGAGGAGGAAAACCGCGCCCGCCATACGGTGGAGGGCGCTATCGTGGAGGAAGCCATGGCCATGCTCTCATCCGACGAGACGCTTTCACGCCGCCGGACGCTGGTGCTCGCCCGTGAGGGATGGCACCCGGGGGTGCTGGGCATTGCAGCCTCCCGCATCTGCGAGCGCACCGGCAAGCCCTGCGCCCTGCTGACCATTCAGGGAGAGAAGGCCCACGGCTCGGCCCGCAGCGTGGGAGATTTTCCCCTTTACGACGCGTTGGCCTCCTGCCGGGAGCATTTGACCGCCTTTGGCGGGCACGCGCAGGCAGCCGGGCTGTCGCTGCACCCCGACCAGCTTTCCGCTCTGGCCGACGGTTTGGAGGCTTATGCCGCCGCGCGGGGGGACATGCCCTTCCCCATTCTGCGGCTGGACTGCAAGCTGACCCCCCGGGGAGTGAGCATTGCAGCGGCCGAAGCGGCCGAGACCCTCGCCCCCTTCGGGCAGGACAATCCCTCCCCCCTCTTCGGCCTGTTTCACATGACCATCGACGGTATCCGAGCGGTGGGCGGGGGCAAGCATCTGCGCCTCTCCCTCTCCCGGGACGGGGTGGCGGTCACGGCCATGCGCTTTTCCACCACGCAGGAGGAATTTCCCTATAACGAGGGCGACTGCGTTGATTTGGCAGTGGCTTTGAGCGTGGGGCAGTATCAGGGCAAGCCCTCGCTGTCAACCGTCGTGCGGGAGATACGTCCGGCGAATCTGGATCAGGCCAGCGTGCTATCGGATATGCGGCTGTACGAGCGGTGCCGCCGGGGGGAAGCCTTGACCCCCGAGCAGGCCGCCCGGCTACTGCCCACGCGGGATGAAGTGGGCGCGGTCTACCGCCAGCTTCGCCGGCAGGACGGCCAGGTCGAGGATCGGGAGCTTCTGCTGGCCCGCACGGGCGGAGGGCTTCGCTACGGTCAGGTATGCTGCGCCGTTGACGCGATGGAGGAGCTGGGGCTTCTTCGCCGCCAGAGCGGCCCGCCCGATCGGCTGGCCCTCAACCCCGCGGCCGGAAAGCAGGATCTCAGTAGCAGCCGTCTGCTGCGCTCGCTCGAGCAGACGGCGCACCCCGAGCAGGCCGGCAGCGCGGCGGTTTCGTAAAGGCCCTGCGCGGCAACGAACGTTCCCACAGCAGAAAGGCAGGAAAAGACGCATGGTCAATTCGGATAAATCGGACGTCACAGCTCCAAAGCTTTCCCAGCAGGAGCCGCAGGCCGACGGCGGCTGCGAATCCAACCCGTCCAAAGAGAATATGCCAAAGCAGGATTTCCCCGCGGCTTGGGGGGATACGCCCGGCCAGTTCGCCCCCTGCGCTTGTTTTGTGACGGGGGAGCAGCTTCTCGAGACGGCCAGAAACAGCAGCAAGCCCTATCATTTGGAGCAGATTGAAAAGGCATTGCGCTTTGCCACCCGCGCGCACGAGGGGCAAAACCGCCGCTCGGGCGAGCCGTATGTCTGCCACCCCATCAGCGTGGCCATCATCCTCATCGAGCTGGGCATGGACACCGAATCGGTGGCGGCGGCCCTGCTGCACGACGTGGTGGAGGACACCGAGGTCGATCTGCCTACCGTGCGCCGCGAATTTGGAGAGGACATCGCCGCGCTGGTGGACGGGGTGACCAAGCTGACCAAGATGCCTACCTTTTCCCGCGAGGAGGAGCAGGGCGAAAACCTGCGCAAAATGCTGCTGGCCATGTCGGAGGACATCCGGGTCATCATCATCAAGCTGGCCGACCGGCTGCACAAC
>CABQCM010000157.1 GCA_902462665.1 uncultured Oscillospiraceae bacterium
AATATGAGCCGGTCATCCGCATCAACAGCCAGTCTGGAAAGGGCGGGGCGGCTTATGTGCTACACAATGAGTTCGGTTATAACCTGCCCAAGGCCATGCATCCCGAATTTGGCGCCGTGGTCAAGGCGGCCTGTGACCGTCTGGGAACCGAAATGTCCTCGCAGCAGGTGTTTGACCTATTTAAGAAAGAGTATATCGACGTCAGCGCCCCCTATCGTTTGGAGCGGCATAAGTTCCATGAACAATATCACGATGGAGAAACCCTGGTGAGCTTGGAAGGCGCCCTGAGTGTCAGCGGAAAGCCGGTTTCCATCGACGGTGAGGGAAACGGCCCGATCGACGCTTTCTTCAACGCCCTCAAGCGAGTGGGGATTCAGGGATACGAATTTGTGTCTTATCATGAGCATGCCATCTCCACCGGCTCGGATTCGAAGGCCATTGCCTATATTGAGTTGAAAACGCCCGGGGGCCACACCATATTTGGCGTGGGGATCTCGCATAATATTAACCTGGCTTCCCTGCGCGGGGTGCTGTGCGCCATCAACCGCGCCGAGCGGCAAAAAATTCATTGATTTCTGATTTGTGATGTTGCCGCCAAACGTCTGCGGCAATCGCAGAGCATCCCAAAACCATACCATTGAGAACGAAAGGCAAGGTGATATTTATGAAGACATATACCATCACACTGCTGCCCGGCGACGGCATTGGACCGGAAATCGTCGAGGAAGCGGTCAAAGTGCTTTCGGCTGCCGCCAGCCGGTTTGGCTTCGGCCTCCAGTTTCGTACGGCCCTGCTGGGCGGCGCCGCCATTGATGAAACCGGCGTCCCGCTGCCGGAGGAGACGGTACGCGCGTGCCAGACTTCGGATGCGGTGCTTCTGGGCGCGGTCGGCGGGCCGAAGTGGGACGGCTATTCGGGAGCGCAGCGTCCCGAAGCGGGGCTGCTGGGGATTCGTTCGGCACTTTCCCTATTTGCCAATCTTCGTCCCGCCAAGATTTTTAAACCGCTGGCGGGCGCGTCTCCTCTGCGGCCTGAAATTATCGGGGATTCGCTCGATGTGCTGGTCGTGCGGGAACTGACCGGGGGGATTTATTTCGGGGAACGCGGGCACTCCGGCGAGGGGACGACGGAATCGGCATACGATACCGAACGATATTCCGCAGAGGAAATTCGACGCATTGCCCGGGTGGCTTTTGAATCGGCGCGGAGGAGAGGCAAACACCTCACCTCCGTCGATAAGGCCAATGTGCTGGAATCCTCCCGTTTGTGGAGAAGGGTTGTATCGGAGTTGTCGGCCGAATATCCGGATGTGACGCTGGATCACCTGTATGTGGATAACGCGGCCATGCAGCTTGTGGTGCATCCACGCCAGTTTGACGTTATCGTGACCTCCAACCTGTTTGGGGATATTCTGTCGGATGAGGCCAGCGTTATCAGCGGTTCCATCGGGATGCTGCCCTCTGCCAGTCTGGGCTCGGGGAGCCTCGGGCTTTACGAACCCATTCACGGCTCCGCGCCCGATATCGCGGGGAAGGCAGTGGCAAATCCGCTGGCCACCATTCTGTCCGCCGCTATGCTGCTGCGCCATTCCCTGGGAGAAGCGCAGGCCGCCGAGCGCATTGAGCTGGCGGTAGAAACCGTCCTGGCCGAAGCCCGCACCCCTGATATTGTCTCAGACAGCGGCTTGCCAGTAGTTTCGACCGGGCGCATGGGCGATTTGGTGGTACAGAGGCTGAGCGACTGATTTTCGCCGACGGCAGAGTCATATTTTCCTTTCCGATTCCGTATATATGAAGCAATGGACAAGAATCGGGAGGAACACGTCATGATGACCATACTCAAATATGTTATCCTTACCAGCCTCGTGATCGCTTCGTTGATTGTGTTGGTTACAGCATTCCGGCGGGGGAAAGGGCTGCGTACCCTCTGCTGGTCGGCGGTCAGCGGTGTGGCGGCGCTGTGTATTGTGGCCCTGATCGGTCGTTTTACCGTGTTTACGTTGGCCATCAATGCCTGGAGCTTGCTTTGCTCCGCGGTCATGGGAATACCGGGCGTGCTGTTTATGCTGGCGGTGAAGTTTATTTGGGTTCTATAGTGCTCAAAGACCAGATGAAAAGAAAAATACCGCTCGAAGAAGGAATCGGTCTTCTCGGGCGGTATTTTTTAGGCTCATATTATTAATTTTGTTTCCTCACAATGGCATATTCGTCGTCCAAACGATAATAGGGACAGTTTGCGACGGTTTGGTTCAAAAAACGTTCCATGTCGTCGAGGTCCAGCGGCATATCACAAAAGTAGTAGCCGCCTTCATCGTCATAAATATAGTTGATGCATTGCTCACAGCAGGAGTTTGACCGGCTCATAGAATGAAAATTCCTCCTTCCATACAGCGTTTTTACATATCGTATTTCAGCTTGATTCGTTCTAGAATCCGGCCAATCGGCTTGGAAAGCAGCAGGAGGAAAACGACGTTTGAGACGGCATAGGTCAAAGTGAATCCCAAAGCGGAAATCGTGACGGCCGCATAGCGGGCAAGATGGAACGTTCCGTCCCACCACAGCACCGTCCATACGTCCATTAATAGCGAAAACACCGCGCCGGAAACCGCACCGTATGCGAGCAGTGCAACCCGATTGCGCTTGAGCGGTTCCGCCAGCAGGCCAGCCAACAGGCCAACCAAGCCCCAGACGAACATCTGAAAGGGGGTCCATGGCCCCTGCCCAAAGGTGAAATTGGAAATGACGGCGGTCATAGCGCCGGTCATAAAGCCCGCCTGAGCGCCAAAATGCATGGCGGTAATCACGATAATGGCCGTCACTGGCTTAAAACCGGGAATCGGCGTGAATAGAATGCGCCCTACTACGGCAATGCCTACCATGACGGCGATAAGAATCAGCCGTTTGGTTCCGCTTTTCCCTTTTTCAAAGGCCAGGAAGAACGGCACGCAGGCAAATAGTGCGACGCACAGTGAAACCCATGCATATTGCTTGTCTTGAAACAGGAGAGTACCCGCCAAGATTACCGCGGGAATGCCCGCGCATAAAATCAGATAGGAAATCCAACACTTTGCTTTTCGGTTATCCACGGCTTCGCTCCTTTCCGCGGCAGCGGGCCGCTACCTGCTCGCAGGTGACCGCGCCGGGATAAAGCTGTCGTGCGATACGATTGGCTGCGGTGGTGTAAAAGTTATTGTCGGAAAAAAAGGCACAGGGGACGTCGGCCGACAGGATTTCACCATCGAAAAACAGTGCGCAGCGGTCGGCGTTTTCGGCGGCGAATTCCACATCGTGAGTCACCATGAGAATGGTGATGCCCTCGGCCTTGAGCTCCTGTAGAATTGCCCCCAGACTTTGTTTGGAGTGAGCGTCGAGCCCCTTGGTCGGCTCGTCCAGCAGCAGTATGGTAGGCTGTAGCAGCAGCATTTTGGCCAGAGCGCATTTCTGTTGCTCGCCGCCGCTCAAATCATAAGGATGCTGATGCAGCAAAGCGCCGATTCCCAGCTTGGAAGCCAGATTTTGTACTCGTTCCTCGCGCTCTGATTTTGGGCATTCCATTGCCTTGAGAATCTCTTCGAAATCTTCTCGAATCGTCTCTTTTAAAAACACCGTTTGCGGGTTCTGCGGCAAAAAGGCCAGCTTGCGGCGATACAGCGCGTTCCCCTTGTATTCCTTCACCGGCCGGCCGTCGATGAGCACTTTACCACGATAGGCTTTGTCTAAGCCGGACGCAACGTTTAACGTCGTGGTTTTTCCGGTTCCATTACCGCCTAGAAGACAGAAAAATTCACCTTCGTAAACCTGCATATTAACGCCGCGTAAGATATCCGGAAGCTCCTTTTCATACCGGAACCAGACATTTTTCAATTCGATCGCTGTTGCTTCAGCATGTCGGTATTCTTTGGCAGGCGGAGCTTCTCCGGGCAAAAAATGCTCGCTTAGAAAATTTCGACCGTCCTTCACGGTCAAAGGGCATTCGCCCTCGATATCCAGCGCGTTAAAAATTCGAACTGCGCTGGGCAGGCCCAGCAGCATCGGATGGTCGCGGCCAATATCGCGAAGTTTTTCGCCGACCCGTCGTGGGGTATCGTATAGCAGGACGCGGCCTTCCTCGAGAAGCAGTACCTTATCCGCAATGGGAAACACTTCTTCAAGGCGATGCTCCACGAGCAGGATGGTGAGTCCCAGTTCTCGGTTGAGTTTTTGCAGCGTGGCGATAAAATCGGCCGCCGCAATGGGATCAAGCTGGCTGGTCGGCTCATCTAAAATCAAAATTTTAGGCTGCATCACCATAACGGCAGCCAAATTGAGCAGTTGCTTTTGCCCTCCAGACAACTCGTCGGTATCGCGGCGAAACCAATCCTGGATACCAAAGTAGCTTGCCATTTCTCCCACACGACGGCGAATGACCTGCGTGGGAATTCCGAGGTTTTCCAGCCCAAAGGCAAGCTCATGCCAGACTTTATCGGTCACAATCTGGTTGTCGGGGTTTTGCAGTACATAGCCAATCTCATGTGCGCTGACGCGAGGAGACAGCTCCTCCTGCAATAGCCCGTTGTAGGAAATCGTTCCGCTTTTTTCGCCCGCTGGGGCCAGCTCCCGTTTCAACAGCTTCAGCAGGGTGGTTTTTCCGCAGCCACCTTATCCAGTC
>CABQCM010000158.1 GCA_902462665.1 uncultured Oscillospiraceae bacterium
TGGACGAATATCGTACGGGAAACATGGATTTAAAACGCTCGATATTTGTTCCTACGGCGTTGCAGGAAGCTCCAGGAGGGGCGGGAAACGTTGCCTGTAATGTTCGCGTCATGGGAGCGGTTCCCCTTCTATATTCTCCTGTAGGGCGCAGCCGCAAATCTCTTCGCTACCGCCGGTGTTTGCGTGACGCGGGAGTCTCTACCGAGCACCTAATCATTTCAAGACAAAAGGATATTAGCTATAAAGTCAATCTGATGGAAGGGTCTGGGCGCATTCTGCGTATCGACCATGATGAGAACAGCGCAATACCGGACGGGGAATTTGAAGCTTTGCTGACGAGCCTTTTTGAGAGTAACACGGGATGGTCTGATCTCATCGTAACCGATTATCAAAAGGGCTGTATCAGCAAGCAGGGATTTGACCGAATTCGGCGTCTCTGCGTGCAACGGCATATTCGTCTGTATGTTGACAGCGCCAGCCCATGGCGGTTGGACGGCGTATTTTTCTATAAGCCCAACCGCATTCAACTGGAACAGGTGATCGGCGAGCGTTTGGAAACCATCGCCCAAATAGAGGCTGCCGCATTGCGGCTGAAGCGCCGGCAGGAAATCGCCCATATGGCCGTCACTATGGATCGTGAGGGCCTACTTTATTTGGATGATCACAACCAGATACAATATATGGCGTCGCATTGTTCCAAAGCGGTGGATCCCTGCGGGGCAGGGGATACGCTCATCGCTGCTTTGGCTGTGGGCATCGCTCGTGGAGGTTCGGTTGGTCACGCACTGGAGCTTGCCAACCGCGCGGCCGGAGTCGCATGTTCCTATCTCGGCACCTATGCCGTGCCTGCGGAAAAAATAGCGAATTGGTATGACTGAACTCTTTTGTGCCCGCTCGTATGGAAACAGGAGGAGCTTGCCACGCAGAAAAGCGGTCATAGGACGGCGCAGACATACCTCGCCGATGGGGGAACGGGCGATTTTTCTTGATCGCGACGGTGTGTTAAATCGGGATACGGGGTATGTAGGACATGTGCGTGAGCTAAGACTTTATTACCGCGTTTTGCCTTTACTGCATCACTATAAGCAGGCCGGATATCGACTCATTGTCGTTACGAATCAGTCGGGTGTTGACCGTGGGTATTTCACCGAACAAAATGTAATTCGCTGCAACTGTTTTTTGATTAATTGTTTGCACCGGCGTGGGATCCCCCTGGACGCATTGTATTATTGCCCAGCGTCCCGCGACGGAGATCCATACCGCAAACCGCAATCCGGTATGCTGATGGTGGCTGCAAAGCGATATCGGATCCGGTTATCGCAGTCCCTCATGATTGGAGATCGTATGACCGACTGCCGGGCTGCTTGGCGTGCTGGTATTGGGCGTAGTATGCTGCTCCCACGGTGTGCAGGAAGATTGTGGCGGCCCCAGTCTTTAGGAAGAGTGAAACGAAAAAACGCTTTTACGCACGAAAGGAGGAAGCATTGTGCTGTATAGTTTGCCGCAGTTGCACGAATTGAGGCAGCAGAGCAAAGGCGAAACGTTGGTGGCCGCCTGCGGGTGCTTTGATATTTTTCATATCGGCCATCTGGAATACCTTCAAGGGGCCAAACGGCTGGGAGACCGCCTGATTGTCGGGATCAATTCGGATCAGTCGGTATATAAAAACAAGGGGAAGCCTCCGCACTTTTGCCAGAAGGATCGCATTGCGCTGGTGAGCGCGATTGATGTGGTGGACGATGTGGTGTGCTTTGACAGCCGAAGTTTTGCTCCGGCTTTGTATGCTTTGTGCCCGCAGGTGTTTGCCCGCGGGGTAGATGCGGGCAAAAAAGGATTCCCTGAGCGAATGGCGGTACAGCAATTGGGGATTCGCGTCGAGACAATCGGCCGGCAAAAGCGAGCGTCATCCAGTCAGCTTCGCCGTTATTTTTACGTCAATCCATTTAAAAGGGAAAAACTACCATGAAAGAATGCGTTATCGCTGCGGCAAGACGGAGTCCCAGCGGCAAAATACCGGGAGAACTTAGCCAAATTGGTGAAATTGACCTGTTGTCTCAGGTCTTTCGGGCCGTCGCGGCAGACAGACCGGTGGAGGAGGCCCTGACCGGCTGTTCTTTTCCCATTGAACGGGATAACTTATGCCGAAAAGCAGTGCTTGCAGCGGAGCTGCCGCCGGACATTCACGCCGCTACCATCAGCAAAACCTGCGCGTCCTCCGACGAAGCGCTGCGCATTGGGTACGAGCGTATTCTTTTGGGGAGCAGCCGCTCCATTCTGGTGGGAGGAATTGAGAAAATCAGCAATTCCCCCCATGTGCTTCAGGTGATGAAGCAAAATGTAAAACGCCAGCTTCATACTAAGACCTTGTCCCGCAAAGAAGCATTTGACCAATTGCAGGAAAACGACATGGCCTATCTGGCCGAGCAGGCCGCTTATCAAAACCACATTTCACGCAGACAACAGGACGATTTTACTCTGTATAGCATCCAAAAAGCCCTTCGGGCGGACCGGAAAGGATATTTTCGGGAGGAAATTGCCGAAATTCAAACTGGTGCCGAAGGAGTTTGTCTTTCTCAGGATGAGCTGCTGCAGTGGGAGCGCACAGAGGATGAGATTCGCTGTGCGCCGCCTATGTTTTTAAGGGATGGATCACTGACGCAGTACAATGCCGCTGCGGTTTGCGACTGCGCTGTGGGAATGCTTCTTGTGGAGAAACAAACGGCGTTGGCTCAGGGGATGGTTCCACTATCGACCATACGTTCGGTGGTGACAGTGGGAACCGATCGTCTGGGGACATGCATGCAGCAATGTATTGATAAGCTTTTGCGGATCAACGGCTTGAGCCGGCGGGACGTGGCGCTGTACGAAGTCAACGAGTCGTTTGCCGCACAGGCGATTTGGGTCATTCGAGAATGCGGCCTGGAGCCGGAGCGGGTCAACGTCAATGGAGGTAATTTGGCGCTCGGGTATCCGATAGGGGCTACTGGACTGCGTATGTTGACCACGCTTGCTCATGAAATGAAACGGCGCGCCGTACGTTTTGGCGTCAGCGTCATGTGTGCGGGTGGGGCCATGGCCCAGGCGGTATTGCTGGAAAACACCTGGTAGAAAGACAAAAAAAGACTTGACAAACGATTCCGACCAGCCTATAATACAAACCAACAACGAAACAATGGAAAGACTGCGAAGGGAATAAGATCCCCGGCTGCGCGTTTCAGAGAGCCGATGTGTGGTGCAAATCGGTACCGTGGCGGACGATGTATAGCTCATCCCGGAGTTGCCTGTCTGATGTATTGTAGGACAGGACGCAAAGAACCCACGTTACGGGTCAGGCCTTGTTGGAGGTCGGAAAGAGGGCCGTTGTTTTCAGCGGCTGAAATTGGGTGGTACCGCGTGGAGAGTTTCTCCCCGCCCCTGTGTTTGAAACCAGGGGCGGGGAGTTTTTGTTTTTGCCCGGTTTAGAACATTCCTTGTGCAGTCAATTTGTGCGCTGTCACGCGCCAGAGAAAGGATGGGTCTCATGAAAGAAAAGCATGAAAAGTACATTCCGTTTCAGCCGGTCGATATCCCAGACCGGCAATGGCCGTCGCGGGTAATCCGTCAAGCGCCGGTCTGGTGCAGCGTCGATTTGCGCGATGGAAACCAGGCGTTGGTCGATCCGATGAATCTGGACGAAAAGCTTCTGATGTTCCACACGCTTTGTGAAATTGGCGTGAAAGAAATTGAGGTGGGCTTTCCTTCGGCCAGCGAAACGGAATATGAGATTCTGCGCACGTTGATTGAGGATCATCACATTCCGGACGATGTGACCATTCAGGTGCTGGTGCAGGCGCGTCCCCACCTGATTGAAAAGACCTTCGAGGCCATACGGGGCGCTAAAAATGTAATTTTTCACTTTTATAATTCCATTTCCACCTTACAGCGCAAGGTGGTCTTTCAGACCGATATCGCGGGGGTGGAGCGCATTGCGGTCGATGGAGCCTGCATGATTCGTGAATTATCGCAGAATGCGATCGAAAGTGGAATGAATCTGCGCTTTGAATATTCTCCTGAGAGCTTTTCCGGCACTGAGCCGGATTATGCGGTGCGCGTCTGCGCTAGTGTGATGGATGCCTTGGGTTCCACGCCCGATCATCCGGTGATCCTAAATCTGCCTTCTACCGTGGAAGGCAGTTCTCCGAATGGCTTTGCCGACCAGGTAGAGTATTTTTGCACGCATCTGCCCCGACGGGACAGCGCTATCGTCAGCGTACATCCGCACAATGACCGGGGAACGGCCGTGGCGGCGGCTGAACTGGCCCTGCTGGCAGGAGCTGAGCGCATTGAGGGCACCTTGTTTGGCAACGGGGAGCGCACCGGCAACGTGGATTTGGTGACATTGGCTATGAATATGTATACGCAGGGAATCGATCCCCGGCTGGATTTCAGTCACATCAACCATGTCAAAGAGGTTTACGAGCAAACCACCGGCATGAAGGTGGGGGAGCGGCATCCTTATGCTGGTAAGCTGGTGTTTACCGCTTTTTCCGGCTCTCATCAGGACGCTATCAACAAGGGCACCAGTTATATGGCCGAGCACGGCGGGGATTACTGGGAGATTCCCTATCTTCCCATCGACCCAGCTGACGTGGGGCGGGAATATGAGC
>CABQCM010000159.1 GCA_902462665.1 uncultured Oscillospiraceae bacterium
GGTATACGAGACGCTGTGGGCCGACGGAGGCTGTATTGCCCAATGCGAATTCGGCGCCGGGGCCAATCCCGCCAACGTCTACCAGGTGTTTCAAACCTGGAGCGAGCTACGCTGAACCCACCCGAAGCGTCCGTCAACAAAGACGGCGGAAGAAATCCAGCGAAACTCCGGGGAATACTTGCATTTCAGCCCTGAAAGTGCTAGAATAGGGTCGAACAAGATGAAGGAGTTGGTATTTGATGTCGAAGCCGGTTTTGGTTGAGGTGTCCGCACGCCATGTGCATGTCAGTGAAAAGGATTTGGAAACCCTGTTTGGAAAAGGGTATCGGCTTACCCCGAAAAAGGATTTGTCGCAGCCCGGGCAGTTTGCCTGCGAAGAGCGCGTTACCGTCGTAGGGCCGAAAAAGGAACTCAAGGGCGTCAGCATTCTCGGCCCCACTCGTAAGGATACTCAGGTCGAGATTTCTTTGACCGACGCTCGTTCCATCGGTGTGAATGCGCTGATTCGGGAATCGGGAGATATTGAGGGAACGGGCGGCTGCAAAATCGTCGGCCCCTGCGGTGAGGTGGATCTGGACAAGGGCGTGATTGCTCCCAAGCGTCATATTCACATGACCACTGCAGATGCGGAGAAATACGGCTTGCAGGACCGTCAGGTCGTTTCGGTGCGTATCGACGGCGAGGGCCGTTCCACTGTGTACGGCGATGTTGTGGTGCGCGTAAGCGATAAATTTGCGCTGGCCATGCACATTGACACTGACGAAGGGAACGCCGCCTGTGCCAAACCGGGTCTGATGGGCGAAATTCTCGACTAACCTCCACAGAGAATCAAAAGCAGGACGAACGTTGGTTTATCCTTGCGTTATCGCACAGAGCATTGCATGAAAAATTGGTCGCCCGCCGGAAAGCCATTGCCTTTCAGCGGGCGATGTTTTTATTAGGGGCCATGAGTCCTTGGGAAGGATTCTCGTGACGAAAGAGGATATCCTTGTTCTGTTGGAGCGCTATTGTAAAAAGCTACGAATAACCCCCACATGGGATGTTAAGCTGGAGTTTGTGGAAGACGCCTCTTGGCGGAAAACGGGGGATTTTAAAATCGACTGCGATGACAGAAAGGCGATCCTGCTTTTGAATATCGCAAGCCCAAAGCAGGAGAATTTAGAAGAAGTTATCGTGCATGAGCTGATGCACATCAAGCTGTATCCGCTGGATCAGGTAGCGGAGTCCTTAATTACAAGTAATTTTGAGGCAGGTACAGCAGGATACAACTTTGCGTATCAACAGTTTTTTGTGGCTTTAGAACAAACGGTCGAGGAGCTTACGAAATGCTTCCTGCTCGAGTTTGGAGAACATACGGAGCTTTCCTATGGAAGGTGCAGAGGACAAAAGTCGTTCAACGATTTGTATGAAGGATTAGCCAATATCGAATAGGGTGGGAGCGCGATGATTTATCGGCTGGACCGACTGATTGAAAATAATATTAATCCGATTACCGGCGATGAGTATGATCCTTCCTGGATTATTTTGATGCTGACCGACAGTCGAAATTATCAGAAGATGTGCGGGAGCAGCAATGGCTGCGTCTATACCATCAAGATTAGTCGCAGTCAATGCAGCAATTGGAAAACGGCGGTCTGCGACTTTGTGGGCTTTCATGAGGCGAATGGTAAAAATGCAATTTTAGTAATGACAACAGCAGAGTTGGAAGCAGCCAAAAACGACGCTGGCGAGCATCGATATAACGATCCCTTTCTGCGTGATGATGAACCTTCGGTTTTGGTTCATAGTACGCCCATGAGCAACTGGAAGCAGATTCAACACGACGGCATGTTAAAGAGCTGGAATCAACTCAAAGCGGATCGTGTCATTACCGCCGAACAGCCGATTGGAATCCATCTCGGCGATCCGATTGATTTTAGCGACTACATCATGTTTGGCGCGGGCGTTACCGGGGAAATTGTCGTGAATTCAAAGCAACAAGGCAGAATTATCATGGATGAAAATGCGGAATATTGGACCGGAGCCAGATTGTATTTTGACGCAAAGAAGATAGCGCAGGATGAATTGCTCCTTCGCGATGGCTGCCATTTAAAAGTAAAAGACGCGCTGCCTCTGAAACCGTATCTGATTTGGAGCACGACTTGGGAAACCCTTGGGCTTGCAAGCCAGATATCCACCCCAAAAATTTTCGCCGGGCAAGCGGACGAGCAATTTCAAAGGTTAGTACGAGGGGAATGTTTTTCTCTAGATTAGTTCCAAACTGCGCAAGTTATTTTGCTACGGGCAGAATGCCGTGCAAAACGCTCCATGTTGTAGGTATGGGAACTCCAGCCGGATTTGTTGCAAAATTTACATATTGTTAACGGTTTCGACCCTAAAATCGGATATGATAAATTCATTCGGTAAAAAGGGGAATTGTCGTTGTTTGGCTATATTAAGGCGTACAAAGCCGAGCTGCGCATGAAAGACTACGAGGCCTACCGCGCGGTGTATTGCACCCTGTGCCGGGAACTGGGGCGTTCTTTCGGCCCGTTGGCCCGTTTTACCCTAAATTATGATTTTACCTTTTTGGCGGTGCTTATGCTGGCCATGTCCCCCGAATGTCCCGGTTTGGTGCGCCGGCGCTGTGTCTGCAATCCTCTGGTGAAGTGTCCCGGTTGCTCGGGAGGGAGAGAGGAAATTTCCTATAGCGCGGACGTTGCAATGTGTATGCTGTATTATAAGCTGCGCGACGATATGGCCGACCGTGGCTTTTGGCGGCGGATTCCCACGGCGCTGGCATATCCGTGGTTTGCATTCGCGCGTAAAAAGGCGGCCGCCCGAGCTCCAAAAGCCGATGCGATAATAGCCGAAATGATGCAACGCCAGCAGGCGGTAGAGGGTGCGGAGGAATATTCCGTGGACGCGGCGGCTGAGCCGACGGCCCTAGCGCTTGGCCGGATTTTTGCCGAAGCTCTGGCGCATTCGGGGAGCCCCGAGGATGTAGCAGCGTCCCGCGGTACATCCGACGCGCAGCAGCGTGTGCTCGAACGGCTGGGGTACTGCCTGGGCCGATGGGTGTATCTGGTGGACGCAATGCAGGACATGGAGGAAGACCTGCATCACGGAGAATATAACCCTTACCTGCATCGCTTTGGCATCACGCGGGAGACGGTCGGGGAGATTCCCCGGGCGCGGCAGGAGATTTTGCCGGGGCTTAATGTTTGCATTAGCGAGGCCTGTGCGGCGTTTGAGCTGCTGGAAATACATCATTTTCGTGAAATCATCCATAATATATTGTATTATGGATTGGAGCAGGTGCAAAATTCGGTTGCGGCGGGCACCTTTCGCAACAGCGACCGAAAGGAAAAAAAGTAATTTTGAGCGATTTGGAAAAAGACGCGCCCGTAGCCGGGCAAAGGCATGGTGAAGTGGTATGAAAGATCCTTACGAGATTCTGGGGGTTGCGCGGGACGCATCCGACGATCAGATTAAAACGGCCTACCGTAATCTGGCCCGGAAGTATCATCCGGATCATTATGACGGCAATCCGCTCAGCGATTTGGCGCAGGAAAAAATGAAAGAGATTAACGAGGCCTACGACCAGATCATGGCCGAGCGCAGCGGCAGGGCTGGACAAAGCCAGTACTACGGCGGTTATTCGCCCAATCATGCCAATTCCAGCTTTTCCGACATTCGCGCCATCATTTCAGCAGGCCGGTTTGAGGATGCCCAGGTGCTGCTCGACGGAGTGCCGCCGCAAAAACGGGACGCCGAGTGGTATTTCTTAAACGGCAGCGTGCTCTATCGCCGAGGATGGTTTGAGGATGCCTATACCAGTTTTGCCACCGCCGTGCGTATGGAACCGAACAATCCAGAGTATACCGCCGCGCTCAACCAGCTCAACCGACAGCGCAGCGGCGCTTCTTTCCGTACCAACCGTACTGGCGGCACAACGGGCGGTGGATGCAGCGCCTGCGATGTGTGTAGCGGTCTGATCTGTGCCGATTGCTGCTGCGAATGCATGGGCGGCGATTTGATTCGCTGCTGCTGATGTATGGTATGGGGTTTGGAGCGCGAAGGGAGGTTTGACGCCATCCATGAAAAAGACCAGGAAGATTGCCCTTGGCGGCATCATTGCAGCTTTGTCTTTGGCTGTGATGCTCACGGCGTACTTTCCTTTTCTTACCTTAGCTCTGCCTGCGTTGGCGGGGATGTTCCTGCTCATCATTGTGGAGGAGATGGGCGTCAAATGGGCGCTTTTGGTCTATGCGGCAATCGCGCTGCTGTCGATGCTGCTTTGTGAAAAAGAAGCGGCTGTCATGTACGTTTTTCTATTCGGCCCTTATCCTGTGTTCAAAGGAATTCTGGATCGGCTTCATCCCCGCGTTGTGCGGATTTTGGTCAAATTTATTTGTTTGAACGCCGCTGCCGCTCTGGGCTATTTATTAGTCATTTGGGTGTTCCAGGTGCCGGTGGATCAAATGGGGATGGTGGGCGAGTACGGGCCGTTGATTTTATTGGGGATGCTCAATATTGCCTTTGGGCCGTATGACTATTGCTTGTCCAGCGCGCTGGTTTGGTACCGGTGTCGTATGCGGGCCAAGCTGCTGCGTCTGCTTCGTTGAATAGAAACGTCGAATTATTTTTGAGAAAGGAAGCCCG
>CABQCM010000160.1 GCA_902462665.1 uncultured Oscillospiraceae bacterium
CCGCCGATAACATCGACGCTTTCTGGTTTTTGGCCGACGCCATGCGCGAAATGGGCATTCGCATGGAAGGGGTAGTGACCTACCCTTATATCGCCCCCTCGAATGTCGATAAAGCAGCGTGGGAATTCGGCGTACAGCTCAAACGACCCACATCGGATGATTTTGGCTCTCATGATTTGGCCGTGGCCAACGGGCTGAAATCCAAATGGGAATTCCTGCGCTGGGGAGACAACTATTGGATGGCCGGCGACGGCACAGTGCCGCTCTCGCTGGAGGATTCCCGCGGCTGGATGCGGGTGGATTTGCACAATAGGCACGGTCTGGGGGAGGAAAGTCTTGCTCATTTTCGCGCCTATCTGAAAGAAAAGTATTCCTCCATTGATTCGCTCAATCAGGCTTGGGGCAGCGAGTATGCGGATTTTGAAGCCATTGACCCGGAAGAAGGCTGTTTTATTGATCATTGCCGTGGACGCAACTATACCGTAGAGCAGGCCGCTTTCTATGAATGGAGCGTCGCGCTGCGCGATCTGGACGACTTCCGCACCCTCGAGCGGGTAGAAAATTATAAGACGATTTTGTCGCAGGTGCACGACGTGCTTCCCACTGCCCGCTTCAATCTGCGCACCGAGGGCGGAAACTGGCTGGTGTCCTCTCCCCACGATACCCCCAACCAGAGGATGCGCCACATCTACTACAGCCAGCGCCGTGTGGCGATGGACGCAGATATCATACAGCGTGCCGGTGTGCTTTACGCTCATTCGGATTACGTGACGCTGCCCTATTCGGCAAGCGAGGTCTATGAGCTGACCTGCCGTGCGGTGGCCGAAGGGGTCATGCCTATGCATCTGGCGCAGTTCGACCGGATGCGAGACATCGCCATCAATGAAAAGTATGGCGAGGACTATGCGGTCAACTACAATCTGTCCGGCCCGGCGACGCGCGGGGCGTATATCAGCACCACCATTTCCTTGTTTACCTGGTTTAAGGCCATCTACGAGGGAGGCGGCGTGCCGGGGCTGCTGTGGCAGGATTATCTTTGCGACGGCTATGCCACCGAAACCCAGAGAAGGGAAATTCGTTTCTTTACCGATAAGCTGGAGGAAATGCTGCGCACGCCCGAGGGAAAACGCTGGGCGAGCGAATTTACTCCGCCGGAGGAAGCCGTGTTGTCCACCAGCCGTGGGCTGTACAGCTATCCACAGGAGCAGGTGGCCGATATGGTTCGAGCCTTTGAGCAAAAGCGTCGCAACGCTCAACAGGGGCGATGAGTTACATCGTCCGCGGGCTGTGATGCACCGTTTGTCATTTCAAGATAGCCCCGAGCGTCGGGGTTGCAGTGATAGAAAGCAAAAATAGGAGAGAAAGTTATGTCTGTCAAGGTAGGAATTGTCGGCGCCACCGGCTATGCCGGTTTGGAGCTGGTTCGGATTTTATCCACCCATCCCGGCGTACAAATCGCCGCACTGTCCTCGGTTAGCTTCGAGGGAAAAAAACTTAGCGAGGTCTATCCCTCCCTGCGGGGACGATGCGACCTCGAATGCGAGAATCAGGAAGCGGTGGTCGAGCGCAGCGATGTGATCTTTGCCTGTATGCCCCATGGCCTCAGCCAGACGCTCGCCGCCGAGTGTGCGGCACGCGATAAGCTCTTTATCGACCTGGGAGCGGATTTCCGGTTGGAGAGCGAGTCGGATTATCACACCTGGTACGGCGGGCAGTATGAGGATAAAGCACTGCACGAGCAGGCGGTTTATGGCCTTCCCGAACTGTTCCGGGATGAAATCCGAGGCAGACGAATCATTGGCAACCCGGGGTGTTATCCCACCTCCATCGCATTGGGACTGTTTCCAGCGCTGAGGGCGGGGATGGCCGCCGAGCCGATTATCATTGACTCCAAGTCGGGGGTGACCGGCGCGGGCCGGGGTCTGAGCCAGACCACCCATTTCCCCGACTGCAACGAGGCCTTTTCTCCCTATAAAATTGCCTCTCACCGGCATACGCCGGAAATTGAGCAGACTTTGTCCAAAGGGGCGGGGCATCTGGTGAAGGTGACCTTCGTTCCTCATCTGCTGCCGGTCAACCGGGGAATTGAATCGACCATTTATGCACGGCTCCAGCCCGGCGTGAGTGAGGAGGCCCTGCGCGCGGCGTATGAGGAATGCTATCAAAACGAGTATTTTGTGCGTTTGCTGCCCAAGGGAGAGGTTGCTAACATCAAGACGGTCAAATATTCCAACTATTGCGATATTTCTTTGCACGTGGATGAGCGCACCTCGACTTTGATTGTTGTCTCGTGCATTGACAACATGGTGAAAGGCGCAGCCGGCCAGGCGGTGCAGAATATGAATATTTTGCTCGGCCTGGAGGAAACGACCGGACTGACCATGATTCCGCCGGCGTTTTAACCGGGTGGATTTCAAGAGGCGGCTTAGTCGCTGATCTCTTTGCCGTAACCGGCGGCCAAACCGGCTTTGATTCCCAAGAAAGGAGCCGTTGCGTGGGGTGATTCCCCTCGCAAAGGCATGGTGACTTCTATGAGCGAAATACAATGGAAACAGGGGGGCGTAACCTTTGCCAAAGGCTTTACGGCGGCAGGGGTGCACTGCGGAATCCGCAAGAATAAATCCAAGCGGGATTTGGCCCTTATCGTGTGTGAAAAGCCCTGCGATGCGGCAGCGATTTACACGAAAAACCGGGTGCAGAGCGCGCCCATTGCCGTAACCCGGCAGCACCTGCAAAATGGGCGCGCCCAAGCGGTCATTTGCAACAGCGGCAACGCCAATACCTGCAACGCGGACGGGATAGAAAAAGCGCTGCGCATGTGCGAGGTGGCGGCTCGTGCGGCCAAGGTTGCCGTGGAGGACGTGATTGTCGCCTCCACCGGCGTGATTGGGCAGCCGCTGCCCATCGAACCGATTGAAGAGGCCCAGGATGCCCTGTGTCAGGCCCTTTCGGCCGATGGAGGTTCCGATGCGGCCGAGGCCATTCTTACCACTGACACGGTCAAAAAGGAATTTGCGCTGGAATTTTCGCTCGGAGGCAAGACTTGCCGCATGGGCGGCATCGCCAAAGGCTCGGGCATGATCCATCCCAATATGGCGACGATGCTCAGCTTCCTGACGACCGATGCGGACATTGAGCCGGCGTTGCTTCACGAGGCGCTGACGCGCGCGGCCGACCGCAGCTTCAATATGCTTAGCATCGACGGGGACACCTCGACCAACGATACTCTGGCCGTGATGGCGTCTGGGCTGTGCGGCAATGAGCGTATTGTGGCCAAAGGACCGGAATTTGACGCCTTTTGCGCGGCGCTGGAGGCATTGTGTATTGCTTTGGCGAAGGCATTGGCCAAGGACGGCGAGGGCGCGACACGCCTGATTGAATGTACGGTTACCGGTGCTTTGGATGAAACAGCCGCGCGCGGCATTGCCAAAAGCGTAATTTGCTCCAGCCTGGTCAAGGCGGCTGTGTTCGGCGCGGATGCCAACTGGGGGCGGGTGCTTTGCGCCATCGGTTACAGCGGCGAGACGGTGGATGTCACGCGCGTGAAGGTGGAATTCGCTTCCCCAAAAGGTGTGATTCTGGTATGCGAGCAGGGGGCGGGCGTCGATTTTTCGGAAGAGCTCGCAAAAGAAATCCTGCTCGAAAAGGAAATTCGTATTGTGGTCACGTTGGGCGACGGGACGGCGGCGGCCACGGCATGGGGCTGTGATTTGACCTACGATTATGTGAAAATCAACGGGGATTACCGCACCTGAACAGGTTGGTCCCTATCCCGGCGTAAATCTTATATGGAATTGCAAAACGAAAGGCATGATAACTGGTATGGAGATATCCAATCTCGCGCGGGCAAAGGTACTCATTCAGGCCCTGCCCTACATCCAACAGTACACTGGCAAAACGGTGGTCATCAAATACGGCGGCAACGCCATGATTGACGAAAATCTCAAGGCGGCGGTCATGAGCGATATGATTTTGCTGTCGCTGGTCGGCATTCATGTGGTGCTGGTGCATGGCGGCGGGCCGGAGATCAATGAGATGCTCGGCCGTGTGGGGAAAGAAAGCCGTTTCGTTGACGGTCTGCGCTATACCGATGAAGAAACGGTGGAAATTGTGCAGATGGTGCTTGCCGGCAAGGTCAATAAAGCGCTGGTGCAGCTTATTGGGTCGGGCGGCGGCCGCGCCATCGGCCTGTGCGGGTTGGATGACGGACTAATCCGGGCCAAAAAGCTGTGCGCTCCCGATATCGGTATGGTTGGGGAGATTACCTCGATTAATGTTTCGCTCATCAACGATACCCTTCGTCTGGGTTACATGCCGGTCATCGCCACGGTGGCGGGGGGAGAGGACAACGCGGTTTACAACATCAACGCCGATACTGCCGCCGCCCGCATCGCCGCGGAGCTTGGGGCGGAAAAACTCATTTTGATGACCGACATTCGGGGATTGTTGCAGGATAAGGACGACGAATCCACTCTCATCCCGGTAGTGCATGTCAGCGAGGTTCCCATGCTCAAAAATCAGGGGATTATCTCCGGCGGTATGATTCCCAAAATTGATTGCTGTGTGGAAGCGGTTCGCCGCGGTGTACGCCGGGCGCATATTATCGACGGGCGTATTCCGCACCCGCA
>CABQCM010000161.1 GCA_902462665.1 uncultured Oscillospiraceae bacterium
AACCCTGTGATATAATGGGTATTATATTAGTAAACCGCCTCATACCGGGGCAAAAACGCCAAAGCTAGGGAGGGGATTGCCACGGACGGAAGAAACCACAACGAAAAAGCCTTACGAATCGGGGTGTGCATTCCCAAATCCCCCGCCGTTTTTTGGAAGCCGATCTATCGCGGCATCCGAGACCGGGCGGCCGCCTACGAGGAAGCGGGCGTGCCGATTTGGCTGATGATGCGGTATGAGCCGTTGATGCTCGAACCGGGCAAAAACGACCTTTTTACCGACTGGCTGGGGGAAAAGCAGCCCAAAGGGCTAATTCTTTTTCCAAAAGGCCGCGTGGCCTTTCTGCGCGATATCGTCTCCCGGTTCAACACCACCCTAATTGGCGTGCGCAACGCGGATTTATTTGATTTATGCAGCTATGTGGGCACCGACCCGGACGTGGAGGGGCGGCTTGCCGCCCAACTAATGCTGTGCCGCCTGCCCAACATTCAAAATGTCGCCATCATCCGGCCGAATTACCGCTATTACGACTACACCACCACCGGGCGGCGATGGGGCTTTTGCGATTATTTAATTCGGGAAAAAACCGCCATTGCAATCCAGGATATTTTTATTGATTTTCACTCCAAGGTTTCGGCCGCGATGATTGCCCGTTCGTTGACCGCGCAGTACGCCGGTTCGACCCTCGACTGCATTTATTCCACCGCCGAGGGCAACGTGGGCGAGGTTTGCCAGGGGCTTTCCAAGGCCCTGCGGGCAACCTGGCCGGAAGGTCAAAATCCTTTTTTGCATGCCTGCTGCATCGGGCACGAATATCCCAAAAGCGCACAGCAATACATTGACGCGGGGCTTCTGGCCGGGTGCCTGATACAGGACGCATATCAATGCGGCTATCAGGCTCTGGAGCAGACGGTCGAGCTTTGTTTGGGGCACAAAAAAACCAACTCGTGGAATTTTATTCCGCCCACGACGCAGTGGTATTTATAAAACACGCCAACCCCTTTGCCTCCGGGCAAAGGCGGGGGGAAAGGACGAAATAATTTATGAAGCACATTTTGTTTCTCTGCGCGGGAAACACCTGCCGCAGCCCCATGGCGGCGGGGATTTTCAACGCCATCGCCGCTCAAAAGGGCGGGGACTTTGAGGCCGAAAGCGCCGGGCTATACGCCATAAAGGGGCAGCCGGCGGCTGAAAACGCCGTCGCGGCCTGCCGGGAAATTGGCGTAGAGCTGGGCGGGCATGCTTCCAGGAGCTTTGATTTCTCCATGCTCCAAAGCGACTGGATTGCCGTGCCGCTGACCCACGATTACGCCGCCGCTCTGCTCGCGGCGGGGGTATCGAGAGACAAGCTTTGGATTCCCGAGCAGCCGGTTTCCGACCCCTTTGGCGGGGATTTGGAATGCTACCGGCGGTGCCGGACTCAGCTCGAGGGGCTTTGTGCCGCGCTGTATGAGGAGCTGGAACGCCGTGGATGAAGCCATTGTCGTCGTGCCGGCGGAACAAGATCTGCTCAGCGCGATTGCCGCCATCGAGGAGGCCTGTTTTTCCCATCCGTGGAGTCTTTCGGCGCTCGAGGGAGAGCTGGAGCGGCCGGACGCATGCATTCTCTGCGCGCGATGCGGCGGAAAGGTTGTCGCCTACGGCAGTATGCGCATGGTACTCGGGGAGGGAAGCATCGGCAATCTCACCTGCCTGGAGGCTTTTCGCGGCCGGGGAATTGGCGGCCGTCTACTCGACGCATTGATTGCCTGCGGCAGGAAGGCTGGATTGGAGCGTATTTTATTGGAGGTACGCCCCTCCAACGCGCCGGCGATCGCCCTTTACCACAGCCGGGGCTTTGTGACGCTGGGGAGAAGAAAGGGGTTTTACCGCGACCCGCCGGAGGATGCGCTGATGCTCGAGCTTGTCCTGCGCGCGCCGGGCGAATGATAGTCGAAGGGAACGATACATATGAAAATACTTTGCATTGGCAATAGCTTTTCACAGGACGCCACCCGTTATTTGGAGGCGTTATCCGATCACCGGATAACGGCGCGCAACTGCTGCATCGGCGGATGCAGCCTGGAGGAACACTGCCGCCAGCTCGACGGCGGCGAGGCCTCCTACGAATATCAAAAGGACGCCGAACGCCAGCGTATGATTTCGCTGCCCGAGGCCCTTGGGCGGCATACCTGGGATGTGGTTACGCTGCAGCAGGTCAGCTCCCTGTCGGGCATGGGCGACAGCTACGAGCCGTGGCTGGGCCGCCTGGTTGAGGAGGTGCGCCGCCGCTGCCCGAACGCCGAAATTCTGCTCCACCGCACCTGGGCCTACGAAGTGCGCAGCGATCATCCCGGCTTTGCGAACTACGGCGGGGATTCGCAGCGGATGTACCGCGCCATTTATGAGACGACCGAGGCCATGGCCAAGCAATATGCGCTTCGCGTCATTCCCGCTGGCGACGCGGTACAACGCGCCCGGCAGCTGCCCGAATTTAATACCGCAATGGGCGGCCTTTCCCTCACTCGCGACGGCTACCATTTGAGCTTTGATTATGGACGCTATCTCGCCGCGCTGGTATGGCTTCACACCCTGACCGGCCGCGAGCCGCAGACAGTTTCTTTTGCTCCCGAGGAAACCAAGGCGGAATATCTTACCCTGCTTAAAAAGGCCGCTCTTCCTCATTCCTGACCCACTGGCGCATGCGCAATAGGATCAATTTACCTCCAAATATGGCACTTTATACAAACTCCTTCTGTTACCTTATACAATCTACACAAACGCCGGTGAAAAAGACTTGAGCAGTTTGGAAGCAGAGTAGAACTTTGCCATAGGACGAAAAACATTGTCTTAAACTCGTTGACGATTGCCGGGATTATGATATAATAGGTAACGTAGCTTTGGCTTTTGTGTCTTGCTATCTGCAAGCGGACAATCCCGGTAGGAATGCCGCAATCCATTTTCTGCGCAAGGCCCGGCCAAATAATCTTGTCATTATAGGAGATGCGATATAATGTTGGTGAAAGATGTCGTTGTACAGAACAAGGTTGGTCTGCACGCCCGTCCGGCCACATTTTTTATCCAAAAAGCCAATGAGTTTAACTCCTCCATCTGGGTGGAGAAGGAAGAGCGCCGCGTCAACGCCAAAAGTTTGCTCGGCGTGCTGTCCCTGGGAATTGTAGGCGGCACCAGCATTCGCATTATTGCCGACGGCTCGGATGAGACGGCCGCGGTCGACAGCTTGGTGCAGCTCATTCAATCTGGCTTTGCCGAGTAATGTATTTCAATGAATCAGCGCGCCCGTTGGTGGCGTATCCTGCGCTCGAAACGATGCGGGCGCGGGATACGATGCACGGGCGCGCTTTTCATTTTTACGAAACAAACCTTTTGTGAGAAAAGATATCTTGCAAGGGTACTCGCGCTCGCTGGCGGCCGAAAGAGAGGCTCGCAGCGTTCTGGAAATTCACCTAGCCGCCATTGTGATTTTTTCAGCGTGTGCCAGGAGAATAAATTAATCTGTTCATTTCTGTTTATATAATGTTTTGTCTAACCGATATCAGAACATATACTTTTTTATCCCTTTGCTTACGAAAGGAAAGAACACCATGCAAGACCGCCGGTATAACGCCGAAATGGAGGAAATTTTAAATCAGCTCGAGCAAACGGGGCGTCTGCCCTCTCTTTGTAATGAAAAAAATGAGGAACCGTCCTATTTCGCTTCGGGTAAGCCGTCGCTGCTGCTGCATAGCTGCTGCGGCCCTTGCTCCAGCGCCGTGCTGGAACGACTGATTTCTCATTTTTCGGTCACCGTGTTTTTTTATAATCCCAATATCCTGCCTTTTGAGGAATACGAAAAACGCCTGTCGGAGCAGCGCCGTCTGCTGCGCGAGATGGGCGATATCCCCCTGCTGGAGGGAGCGTATGAACCGCAGCGTTTTTTTTCCTTTGTGGAGGGATTCGAGAACGAGCCCGAGGGCGGCGCGCGGTGCGAACGCTGCTTTGCCCTGCGTATGGAGGAAACCGCGCGTATTTGTAAGAAGGAGGGCTACGATCTGTTTACCACCACATTGACCGTCAGCCCCCATAAAAACGCCTACCAGGTCAACACGGCGGTCGAACAAGCCGCCAAAGCCGCTGGTGTGGCCGCTCTGCCAGCCGACTTTAAAAAGAGGGGGGGCTATCTGCGCTCGCTGACCCTGTCGCGCGAGCATGGTCTCTATCGTCAATCCTTTTGCGGCTGCCCCTTTTCGATGGCAAAGACGACTCACACTGTTTCCACCTCGTCAGAGGGCGTGTAATGTGCCTATTTGCCTTTTTTATTTTTTGTACGCATCCCCCCTTTTTTTATAATTCACTTGCGGTTTAGCGTAAAATATGCTATAATTTAGATGTATAAACGCGGCTGTTTTTTCCGTTTGGCGTCCCGCGTCGGCCGGCGACGGAAGAAAACGGCGTTTTTTGTCCGTACCGCCTTCCATTTTCCACCGTTTGCGGTCGGTCAGCTCCCTTTCCCGCCTTATGGAAATTACCGATTCCAGCGGGAAAAGCGTCATAAAAATTAATTAAGAATGTAACAAAGGAATGGAAAATGCATGGACTCCTTTAACGAGGCTTGGAATAACGTCTGCG
>CABQCM010000162.1 GCA_902462665.1 uncultured Oscillospiraceae bacterium
CCCGTTTGACCGCATGCTTTCTCTGCTCGGCCTGGACAGCAAGCTCACGCGCACCCTAAGCGACAACCTTTCCGAGCTGACCTGGCGCGGTCCGGCCGGATACGGCGGTGGGATCACCGGCATTATTCCCTACATAGAAGCCATGTACGTATACGCGCTCGAAGGCAGTGGCCAGACACTTTTCGTTAACGACGACGATCAAAGCCTCGGCATGGATTTTGCCGTGGGTAGCGGCCATGCGATTTTCTGCGGGCTTCCCAGCTCCTATTTTGCCAGATCGCCCCAGGGGCCGGACGCGCTGCGCAGTCTGGTGGAATACGCCGCCCGGTATACCGACGTTTATTATCAGGAAAGCAACGTCATGGCCATTCGTCGCGGCGACTATCTGATCGCCCACGCCTTGGAGGAGGAACAGGTTCTGACCGGGCAGTTCGTCGACCTGTTTGACGCATCGCTTCCCTTGATCAACTCCAAAACCGTAGACAGCAATTCCTCTGCCATGCTTTGCGACGTTTCGTCCAAGCTGGAAGGGACAACTCCCCGACTTCTGTTCACCGGCGCAACCCTGACCGGACCTGTGACGGAAGAAAGTAGTTGCACCCAGCTCACCCTCAAGGCTCCCGTCGGTTCGGTCTGTTCCACCCGACTTACCGGCAACGGGCTGTATCCCCAGTCGGTGAGCGTCCTGCGTGAGGGGAAGGAAGATTCCTCTGCTCAAACGGTATGGGATGAGGCCACCGGCACCCTGCTTGTGCAGATTGACGGTGGAAGAAGGCCGGCCGAGCTCACGGTGGTGTGGAGCGACACGCCGGTTGCCGGACAATAACCGTCCGCCTCAACGTTTTGACAAGCCGCGTACCCGGCAAAAAACCGGGTGCGCGGTTTTGTTTTTGGGCTGGGAGTTGTCTACAAAAATTTGATATGCTCCTTGTGCAAAGCATACATTGACATCGTGCGCCTCGGTTGATAAACTGAACCTAAAACCATGGGGGGCTTGATTTATGCTACAATTCAGTTACCGCCGGGCACTGATTCCCCTGCTGATTCTCGCGCTCGTATGGGGGTGCTGTGTCACCGGCATGGCCGCCGGGCCGGGCGGCCTCGACTACGGAGACGTCAACGCCGACGGGAGAATCGACGCCTCCGACGCGCTGGCCGCGCTGCAGCACTCGGTTTCCCTACGTCTTCTGGCCGGAGAGGAGGGACAACGCGCCGACGTCAACGCCGATGGGCAAATCGACGCGGCCGACGCGCTGCTGATTCTTCAGTATTCGGTCGGCCTCATCACCGTGTTCGAAGCCGAAAAGCAAACCACATCGAAAGAGGGGCTTTATGGTATGACCTACGAATACCGGGACGGAAAATACATTCAACATCGCGACGCTATCCCCATGGACGACCACCGGACCTTTAACAGCATTGATCGATTTTACGCTCCGTCCATGCACGTCAACGTCGATTTTTCCCGCATCAATCTGGATGAAAACAACATCCAAAGCTGGCAAAACGCCGGTTATGAGGTTGGTACGTCCGGCTCCTTCAACCATTCCAGCTCCAACTACGAGGCTGAGCATCCCGAGGATTTGCAGCGGGACCAAAACGGCAGCTCAGACGCGGCGTGGAATTCGCTGGTGCTTACCCCCGGCGCGATTCAGGACCGCATCGACAACTACATTTCCAAAGCGCTATCGTTGGATATGAAGGCCATGCTCTTTGTCGAGCCAGAAATGTTTCGCCAGGGGCTCTACGGCGAAGGTTATAAAAAGCTTTGGAAGGAAACCTACGGCTCCGACTGGGTTGACCCGATTTCGTCCCCAGAGGCGGTGTTTCGTTCCCAACGGCTGAACATTTCCACCCACGTCAACGCGATTCGTGCCTGGGCGGGGTACATCAAGCAGAATTCCGACGCAAAATTCGGCATCGCCCCGCACAGCACCATGGCCTACGCCAAATTCGGCTCGGGCATCACCGACGGTTATCACCATATGCTCGCCACCGGCATGGTGGACTTTATGACCGGTCAGACCTGGTCGAATACGATGATCAATCCCTATCTATACGAGGGCCGCTCTGTCACCTATCCCTTCCTGCACGGCTTTTTGGGCTACGGCTCCTATTTGGACGCGGCCATTAAAAACAACGTGGATTTTTACGCCCTCAACGACGCCATGTCCGACACGGCCAACGGCCAGAACGAACCCTATTGGCGACAGCGGAATCACGACCAGTTGATCGCTTCGCTGCTCTATGGAGAGATCAACCGCTGGGAATTCATCTGGACCAACCGCAGCTTTATGTACGTCTCGTCCGAATACCGCGCCGAGCAGATGAACATTTACAACGCAATCAACGACATTTCCGGCAAGGAATTCACCCTCACCGCTGGCACGCCGGGGATTGCCTATCTGCTCTCCGACACCCTGACCTGGCAGACCAACGACGCATGGTGCGAGAACCCTTACGAAGCCTTTTACGGCGTGACCGCGCCGCTGGTGCAGGACGGAATTCCCGTGCGCACCAAGGCGATGGAATTTGTCGCCGCCCCCGAGGATCTGGAAGGAGTCACTTTGCTCATTGTCTCTTACGACAACATGAAGCCTCTGTCGGAGGAGGTCAACATCGCCATCGCCGACTGGGTGAAAAAAGGCGGAACCCTGCTGTATACCGGCGGTCCCGACGCCTACACGGATATTCCAGGCGAATGGTGGAACCAGGAGGGAAAAGGCGGCTCTCCACTGCAAAACCTGCTGCAGCACCTGGGTCTTTCGGCCAAGGTTATCCCATACGACCATGGAATTTCCGATCTGGAATGGCGAGCCGGGACGCCAGACGAACGCTTTGACACCCAGCAAATTGTGGGAATGAGTCCGTTCGACTATGCCATCACCGGCGACGGTTTTGACAAGGTAATCACCAATATGTACGATGACGCTGTCGCCATCGAAAGCGCCGTAGGTAAAGGCCATGTTGTGATTTCCGGGCTATCCTCCCACCGTTTTGCTCAGAGCGCAGGCGGCGCGAACCTCATGCGCATCCTGACCAAGCACGCTCTGCGCCACACCGGGTTTGACTACGTTACTTCGGATACCCTTCGAGCCGATCGGGGCGATTATACTGCCATCCATTCGCTGACCGGCGACACGGTTTTAGAAGGGGATTACATTGACATCTTCTCGAACACCTTATCCGTCGTGCACAACCCCGTGGTCGCCCAGGGGGAATCTCGCCTGTTCTACCAAGTGCCACAAGCAAATGACAAACCGGTTTTGGGATACACCGGCGGCATCCAAGACGCCCTAACCGAAAGCGAAAATACCACGACGCTAACCTATCATGGAGCCGAAAACGCACTGGCTGCCAGCCGTTTTATCGCCTGTGCGCACCGCGTGCCGACTCGAGTGACCGCCGTCGATTCCAAAGGGCGCAGCATCGTCCCCGCCACCCAGTGGGACGCCGTCTCCCATTCTCTGCTGGTGCAGGCCTTCGCTACCCCAACCAATCCCATTACCATTACGGTCGAATGGGGCGACGGCACGCCGGTTGCTTCCTCGCAATATGAGGCCTTTTCCTTTGCGGTCAACAGCGCCAACGAGGATAAACCTTATATTGTCCGCAATACCAGCGGCGCTTCGGCTAGCAACCGTTACACCGACGGCGAGGCCGAATTGGTCTACCGATTTGACTTATCGAATTATCAGGCCAGCCTATTCGCGCTTTCACTGTGCGCCAACTATCTCATCGAGGTCTCTGATGACGGAGAACACTGGACCACTGCAGTAGATTTCTCGCGCGAAAGCCCGGTGCGAGCTACCGCGCTGAATACCGCTATCCGGGCGATTAATCCCGGCGATTACGGCATCCGCGACACCTTCTACCTTCGCATGCGCAACACCGATGTCCAGGGAGGCTGGGGCGGCCAGCTGAGCAATATTACCGTGCAGTATCTTCCCAAAGCATAACGTCTTGGAAAAACGATAAGCTTACATTAGCAGCCGGATGGATCACACCATCCGGCTGTTCTTTTGCGGGTCTGCCTCCCTCCGGTTGGATCATGGAATTTCATCGCATCCCCCTATCTATCCTGGGGGCAAAAAAGGCGAAATTGCTTGACATCCCCTAGACCTCATGCTATACTATGCGCGCAGCGAAAACGTTTTCGCAAATTTCTTTTTCATAGCAGACGCAAACCTCCAAAGAAAGGAAACCTTCCAGCGAAGGTCGCAGTGATTGTCATGAAAAAAGTTACGGTAAAGGACATCGCCCGGGCCAGCGGATATTCGGTTTCCACCGTAAGCAAAACCCTCAACGGTACCGATCGGGTGGGGCCCGACGCAGCCCAAAAAATTCGGAAAATCGCATGTGACATGGGCTACCGTTCCAGCTTTGCGGCCCAGTCGCTCGTGCGGGGCAGCCGCCGGGTCGCTATTGTGCTGTTCGATAACCCGTTCGAGGTTCGCCAGCTGTTTGAGGACGGCTTCCGCGCCGCCTTTGACCTCTACCGGGAATTTCAGATTGAACCTTGGCATTTGCTGTACGATATTT
>CABQCM010000163.1 GCA_902462665.1 uncultured Oscillospiraceae bacterium
CGTCTGTCTCGTGGCATAACCCGGAGGAAAGGAAGGCTCTTGACGGGGCAAACGCTCTTTGTCCCGCAAAGGCACGGTGATTGGAATGTGGGTGATGCAGTCATGACCACCGAGAGACGGGGGCTGACCGAGCGCGAGGTCGAGCGTTCCCGCGCGCAGCACGGCAGCAACGCGTTGTCGCAGAAAAAGCGCAAGGGATTTTTTCAACAATTTATCAGCAATTTCGGCGACCCTATCATCAAAATCCTACTGGCCGCCTTGGCCGTCAACCTGATTTTTCTGTTTCGCAACTTTGACTGGTACGAAACGGTTGGCATTGCTGTGGCAATTTTTTTGGCCACCTTTGTCTCCACTCTGTCGGAGCACGGCAGCGAATCGGCCTTTGAAAAGTTGCAGGAGGAGGCCCAGCGAACCCAATGCCGGGTACAGCGCGCAGGCGGCCTGGTTCTCATTTCCTCAGCCGACGTGGTGGTGGGGGACCTGGTGCTGCTGCAGCCGGGCGAACGGATTCCGGCCGATGGGGTACTGTTGACCGGTCGATTGGCGGTCGATCAATCGGCCCTCAACGGCGAAAGCCGGGAGGTAGAAAAGCTGCCCGGAGCCGCGCCGGCCGAAAAATCCCCCGGTGAAGAGGCGCTGTCCTCGAAAAGCGCCCTGCTGCGAGGAACGGTGGTCTGCTCGGGCAACGGCGTTATGCGGGTGACAGCGGTGGGCGACCGTACCTTTTACGGCTCCCTCGCTGGCGAGGTACAGGAGCAAACGCGGGAAAGCCCTCTCAAGGTACGCCTGTCCCTGCTCGCGCGCACCCTCAGCCGCATCGGCTACTGCGCCGCCGTTCTCGTGGCGGTGGCCGATTTATTCCATTCCATCCTAATGGACAACGGCTTTGACCGCGTTCGGATTGCAGCCTGCTGCGCCGACCTGCCCAACTTAATGAGCATCCTGCTGCACGCCCTGACCCTGGCCATCACGGTGGTGGTAGTCTCGGTTCCCGAGGGGCTGCCCATGATGATTACCCTCGTGCTCTCGCGCAACATGCGGCGGATGCTGAAAGATAACGTACTCGTGCGCAAGCTGGTCGGCATCGAGACCTCAGGCAGCCTAAACATTCTCTTTACCGACAAAACCGGTACCCTCACGCGGGGCAAGCTGCAGGTCAGCCGCCTGGTGAGCGGGGACGGGACGGTCTATGCCTCCCCGGCGGCGCTCAAACGCAAGCCGCTTTGGGAGCTTGTCGAGCTTTCCTGCGCACGCAACAACGAAAGCATGGCCTCAGCGGGCAAGGCACTGGGCGGCAACGCCACCGACCGCGCTCTGCTCGAATACGTTCTCCCCCTTTCCTCCCGGCTGGAGCAGGCCGACGACCGGGGGAGAGTTCCCTTTGACAGCGCGCGCAAATTTTCAGCCGTTCGACTGCGCGGGACGAAGGGACTCACCCTCGTCAAGGGAGCGCCCGAAAAAATCCTTTCCGCCTGCAACCGCTACTACGACGCCGACGGACGGGTATGCCCCCTGCAAAACCGCGCCAAGGTATCGGCCGCCTGGAACGAAATGACCAACCACGCCATGCGGGTGCTGGCCCTCGCCGTTTCGGAAACTGAGGTTACCGAACAGGGGGATTTTTCCCGCCTGATTTTCGTCGGGCTGCTCGGGATTCGAGACGAGGTTCGCCCCCATGTGAAAACCGCCGTCTGCCAAGTGCGCAAAGCTGGGGTGCAGGTGGTAATGATTACGGGGGATAACAAAGACACCGCCTCCGCCATCGCCCGCGAATGCGGATTGCTTCCCCCGGCCGGAAGCAATCGCGCTGCCGCATCAACCGGCGATTCCCCGTCGGTCATTACTTCCAGCGAGCTGGCCGCTATGTCCGACGCCGAGCTGCGGCGCATTCTGCCCGGGCTGCGGGTGGTGGCCCGCGCCCTGCCGTCGGACAAAAGCCGTCTGGTGCAGGCGGCGCAGGACCTCGGCCTGGTCACCGGCATGACCGGCGACGGAATCAACGATGCGCCCGCGCTCAAAAAATCCGACGTCGGCTTTGCAATGGGCAGCGGCACCGAGGTGGCCAAGGAAGCGGGGGACATCGTCATTTTGGACGACAACTTTGCCTCCATCACCCGTGCTGTTTTGTACGGGCGCACCATTTTCAAGAGCATTCGTAAATTCATTACCTACCAGCTTATCATGAACTTCTGTGCCGTCGGGGTGTCGATTATCGGCCCCTTCATCGGCATTGATACGCCGGTGACCATCATGCAGATGCTGTGGATCAACATTATCATGGACACTCTGGGCGGTCTGGCCTTTGCGGGCGAGCCGCCGCTGGAGGAATACATGAACCAGCCGCCCAAAAAGCGGGAGGAGCCGGTGCTCAACCGCTATATGCTCGGGCAAATCCTCTGCATGGGGCTATACACCGTAACCATGTGCGTTTGCTTTTTAAAGCTGCCCTGGTTTGGCGCGCTGTTTGGCAAAAACGATACCGACGATCTGATGACCGCCTTTTTTGCCCTATTTATCTTCGCGGGCATCTGCAACTGCTTTAATGCGCGCACCTATCGGCTCAACCCTCTGGCCGGGCTGCGGGGCAACCGATCGTTTTTGCTTATCATGCTGTTTATCGCCACCATCCAAATTATCCTGATTTATTTTGGCGGCAGCCTATTCCGGGCCAACGGTCTTTCTCTGCGTGAGCTGTCCCGAGTTCTGCTCATTGCCGGGTCGGTGTTGCCGGTGGATTTCATTCGCAAGCTGCTGCTGCGAAAATATCATCGCCCTTGCGACGTTTGAACAAAAAATGTGCGGCCTGGGAGGAATCCTCCCGGGCCGCATTGGTTGTATATGACCTTTGCATCCAAAACGCGCTGAACCGCACGGTGCTTCAACCGCATTGTCCAGGCAGTGAATTGGAAACGTTTCCATTGGTCTGGCCGCCCATGCAGATGCTTTTCTGCGTGGCTATGGTGGTAAGCGTGTCGCCAAGCTGCGTGAGAACTGCGCCCAAAAGATTCAGCTCATCCACCGTAAGCCTGCAGGCCAGTGCGTTGGCCACAGCGGTAATGGATGCGGTTAATTCGCATGGGCTCATAATATCACCCCATAAACAGAATATGAGAAGAACAGCGTTGTTGCGACCGGTTGCGCCAAACTTTTTCGCCAGACTACGGTAAACGGGGCTCATTTACTTCCAGCAAAACCTTTCTTTCCCATGTGGAAAGAGCTGAAATAAGTCGCCAGCCTCTGCATAGATGACCGTCAGGATTTCATTGCCCGGGATGTTTTAACACCGGATTTATTAAATACAGTAATATAAATATCAATCAGCGTTTTGAAATACATATAATTTTCATCCAAAAAATCATAAACCATTACCCTCTGTTCACAGCTTCGAATTAACTTACCGAGAGGATTGCCAAAAAACGACCAATTCTTTTTATATGCATTTTTCTTTACACATTCGGCTGAACAGCCGTTACATGTTAATATATGCGTATAATAGAATTCGCGAATTTCCTGGTTGTTTGGCAATTTACTGATCTCGTCTTCAAAAATTAGATATTCATCCGAATCGGGAGGTATCACCGGCAGACTAATATCAAAATTATATGACTTTCCCCAACGCATCAGCCATAGCTCTCTCCCTTTATAGGTGAATTCAGCCGTTCTATAGTACCAAATTTTGCACGATTTCCCGAATTTAATTTTTTGAGAAACATAGTCAATGAAGCTATAGACGTTTTTTTTCTGATCGTCATACAGCCCACCGATAATATCTTCTACATCCCATTTTCTTTTTGTCTCTTGAATTTCCCTAAAATCCAATAAATTAAAAAATTGGGGAGTACGCTTTGCTCGATTGTAATATTTTAAATCAGCCTGAAACAATAAGTCGGCCGCTAAAAACATTTGGGGATATTTTTGATTTCGAATAATGGTTTCGGTTTCATGGCGCTCAATTATAAAGCCTCTGCGTGATAATGTGCCCAAGAGTTTCTCAAACACCCCGTCCTGTGTAAAGACTTTAACCGAGTTATACTTTTTATTTTTAATATTTTTTAATAGATTATCATAATCCAGCGTACGTAAGACGAGACAATCTCTTTTCCGATCGACTGCCAGGTCAAGAAAGCTTCCGTATCTTCTGCGTAAAGGATTGTAAAGAATATTTAAATGGAATTTTACCTTTTCCCCAAGCTGTTTGTCGGTGGCAAAGTCGGTGGAGTCCCCGTCCGGCACAAGCCCATAGTCTTGCGGGTTTTCCAATATATCATCGTATGCATCCGTCACATAATGATATAATTGTCGGCAGCTTTCGGCCAATGCTTCGTCTGTAATCCACGCCGTGGTTCGTTCAAGATCAAAAAGATTCGCACGTATATTCCACATAGTACGGTGTAGAGGGCTCTGAAATTCTGTAGTGGTATTCATAAAGTAACCTCCGCTTTTATAATAACGAACTTAATCCCAATCGTGCATGGTATCCTTGGCATCCCTGCCGTCCCGGCGTGGAGCCATC
>CABQCM010000164.1 GCA_902462665.1 uncultured Oscillospiraceae bacterium
GCCATGCCCGGCGATTTCGTCGAGTTTCGGTCACCGCTCCCGCCTGCATCGCCCAAATCGCCGGGCATGGCGAGGCAGGCTATTTGATGGCCATCGAGCGGCTGGAGCAGTGGGAGCAGCCGCCGGCTGGGAAATAACGACGCATCGAAAGCGGCGCTCCAAAGCAGAAAGGAAGAGGGCTTGTGAAGATTGTCATTGTCGGGCTGGGGGTCATTGGTGGTTCCTTTGCCAAAAGTCTGCACCGACTGGGCGGGCATACTGTCTATGGGATTGACCGCGACCCTGATACCGTACACAAGGCGGCTGAATCGGGGCTGATCGCCGCCGGTTCCACCGACGCGGCCGATTATCTTCCCCTGGCCGATTTGACCGTGCTGTGCCTTTATCCCGACGCGGTGCGTCCCTTTTTGGAGCAGTACGGCGCTTTTATACCGGAAGGGTCGGTCGTTACCGATACCACCGGGGTCAAGCAGCAAATTCTGCTTTCGGCCGGCGACTGTTTTCCGCCGCAGGCCGATTTTATCCTTGGCCATCCCATGGCGGGAAGGGAAAAGCGGGGATTTGATTACGCCAGCGCCGAGGTGTTTGACGGTGCGAATTATATTCTCACCCCGCTGGAACAAAACCGCCCGGAGAATCTGGACATGGTCGAGCACCTGGTGCTGGATATGGGCTTTGGCCGGGTGGTGCGCATCACACCGCGTGAGCACGATCAGCTCATCGCCTTTACCTCCCAGCTTCCCCATGCGTTGGCCGTGGCGCTGATTAACAGTGACGTCGAGGGACGCGATACCGGCTGCTTCATCGGGGACAGTTACCGCGATTTGACCCGTATTGCCAACATTAACGAGACTTTGTGGAGCGAGCTGTTTCTCATCAACCGGGAAAATTTATTGGAAAGCATTGAAAATTTTGAGGCCCAGCTGGACATTCTAAAAGAAGCCCTGCGCCGTCGGGACACACAGACGCTGGAAGAACGCTTCCGCACCTCCAGCGCACGCCGTCAGCGGCTCAACGAGACGGGGCGTCGCAACAAATAAAACCCATGGCCGTTTGAGAGAAATTTGGATCGCATGCCGGAGTAACCGCGTCTGCCCCCCAGCTTTTGTGGCGGGCAGGCTAGCGGAGAGACACGCACGCTTTGCCAGAATACGCGCATACTCCGATGGAGCGACGATACGGCGAAAATAACAGCAAGGATTGTGGATACCTATGAAAAATCAGCGCATTACCCCTCCCTGCTCCAACAAATTACAGCATCGAAAACGGACTGCGCGGTTGGCAGCGCTTGCGCTTGCCTGCATCTTGCTTCTGAGCGCATGCCGTTCGTCCGGCAGCGAGACCAAAAGCGATTCGGCGGGCAGCGGCACACCGACCTCCTCCACGCAGGCCCAGTCCCAGCCCGGAAGGGGCCGCTTTACCGGCGTGTGGCAGCGTACTGGCATCCCTCAGTCGCAGGCGGCGACCATTACCATCAATGAAGAAACCAAAACCTCTTTCTTTTTTTCGGTCAACGCCCGCAGCGGCGCTAACGTCGGCGTCACCGAGGGGGTGGCGCATTTGCTGACCGCTGAGGAAGCCACCTGCACCTACAACACCGGCAGCGGGGCTACCGTGACCTTTACGGTCAAGGACAAGGTGCTCCACGTTACGGTAAGCGATCATACCCCCCTGGGCTTCGGCAAGGGGGTCACGATGGACGGCTCCTATGTCACCAGCGCGCCGGAATATGTGGACGAAAACTGGGTAAGCGAGGTGTTTACCAGCGACACCGATTCCATTTTCTATGCCGATTTGCTCGATGGCGACGCCAATCTCTTCCTGACCGATGTCATGAACGACGGCTCTCTGGTCAACCAGTATGAGGTCAGCGCGCCCGCTGGGGAAATGTATCGTTTTTCGGTGCTCGAAGCGGGTCTGGGCGCCGATATTCTGCGCACTGCCCAGGGAACGGTTTTCATCGGTCTGATCGGGTACGCGGAGGAATATGTGCTTTATACCAACGACCCCGGTTACCGCCACCAGCCCCCGCAGGAGTATGAGGAGATCGCGGCCGGGCCCATCCAGCTTCGCTACGTCGGCGAGTAACCGAACAGGCGGAGGGCTTGGCTTGTGTGAATTTCGTAAAAAGCGGTCTGGCGCCGGTTCTCCCCGTTCAGCAGCCCCTTCGGCTTTTCCGACCGTGAAAAAGAGGGACTGACAAGGCGAACGAGTCAGGCGGGGGGCACCCGGCCATGAGGGCAGCGCCGTCAGCACTCTTTTTTTCATTGGTCAACCATGTTTCCCCTTGTCAAACGCAGCTAAAATCTTGGAAATTTCTAAGCAAAGAGGATGCCACGATGGCGTTCTCTTTTTTGTTTTTTATTTCAAAAGCGATTTGCATTTGCTTTCGTATGAAACAAGCAGTAAAAACGCCTGCGCTTTCTGTTTTTTTAGAAAAAATCGAGGTTCCTGTTATTTAGGGCTTTTTTTTCCATCTGCCCTGTGATATAATGAACATAGTTTCACTCAGAAAGGGCTGTGGATTATGCAACTTTCCGAAAATCTACCGGGGATGACCCGTAAAATTCACCAAATTATGGAGAATATTCAAAAAGTTATCGTAGGCAAGGAGGAGCCGATCCGCCTAATGCTGACCGCTCTGTTCTGCCGCGGCCACGTGCTGATTGAGGATGTCCCCGGCGTGGGCAAGACCATGCTGGTCAACGCGCTGGCTAAGTCGGCTCGTCTCTCCTTCAGCCGAATTCAATGTACCCCCGACATGCTGCCGAGCGACGTAACCGGCTTTACCATGTTTGACGTCAAAACTGGCGAGAAAACCTACCATCCCGGCCCGGTTATGAGCCAGCTTTTGCTGGCGGATGAGATCAACCGCACTTCCCCTAAGACGCAGTCGAGCCTGCTGGAAGCAATGGACGAATATCAGGTATCGGTGGATGGGGAAACCTATGAGCTTCCCCGTCCCTTCATGGTGATGGCCACGCAGAATCCGATTGAATGCGTGGGCACTTTCCCGCTGCCCGAGGCGCAGATGGACCGGTTTTTGCTCAAAATTTCCTTAGGCTATCCCGACGCGCAGGAGGAGGCGCGTATGCTCGGCCGGTTTGCGCTTGACAATCCGCTTGACACCTTGGGCACGGTGGTTTCGGTGGAGGAAATTCTCGCCCTGCAGGAGGCTGTGACCCACGTTGCAGTCAGCGACGCCATGCGCTCCTACATCGTCTCGCTCATTAACGCCACCCGTCAGAACGAATGGACCCGTCTGGGGGCCTCTCCCCGTGCGAGCATCGCCCTCATGCGCGCCGCGCAGGCCACGGCTTTGATGCAGGGCAGCGACTTTGTCCGGCCGGACGACGTTCAGGCCATGGCCGCCCCGGTGCTGGCCCACCGCCTGATGATTTCGGCGCAGGGCAAGCTGCAGGGAATTGGCGGACGAGAGGTAATCGAGCAAGTACTGCGTTCGGTTGCCGTCCCTCTTGCGGTCTAAGCGTTACCGTAAACCGCGACGATTACGGGAAGGAGACGCGATGAAAGTAATTGTAAACCGCCTTGGCCGCCTGGCGCGCCCGGTGATGTCATGGCTTGCGGTTCTGGGCACGCTAGTTCTTCTAGGTGTGGCGCTGTATCTGGGCGATCTGATCTGGTGGACGTTATTTTGCTTTGCCTTTGTGGTGGTGGCTTACGGGCTGGTCTACTCCCGGCTGAGCCGCCGCTGCATTCGTGTGTGCATTGTGGAAGACGCCGCCGTCATCCAGCGGGGCGAGCCTTATGCGGCCCTCGCGCAGGTGACTTGGCGGTTCCCCCTGCTTTGGAACGGCATCCGTCTGACCTACGCCGACCCGAACGGAGAGGGCAGCGTCCCTCTTGAGCGCCTTGTTCCACCGCCCAAAGGACTGTTTGGCACGGTACGCCAGAGTGTGCCGCTGCCGGTGACCACCCGGTATAAGGGGATCTATCAAATCAGCCTGCTAAGCGCAGAGCATCGGGATTTAATTGGTCTGTTTCAGGCGAAAATTCCCATTGATTACCCAGAACGCAGGGTTTCTGCGACCGTTTATCCCCGGGCCGCTGAGATTTCCGACGCGCAGCTGATGCTTCATTTGCGGCAGGGCGCCTCTCCTAGCCACAATATTTTTGAGGCCGGTTTGTCAGGCGAAAACCGAACCTATATTATGGGCGATCCCCTCAAGATGGTCAACTGGAAGCTGACCGCCCGGATGGGAGAGCTTTACGTCAAACAACAGGAGGACGATTCCTCCGCCGGTATCAATCTTTATATCGCGGCCATTCCCCCCTCTGCCGATTCGCTCGAGCTGGAGCAGATGGCTGCCGACCAAGCCGCGTCAATCGCGATGCAGGCTCTCTCCCTTCATCCCCGCGTGGCCTTTTATGCTTATCCGTCGGCCAGCCCCTTGTCCTTTGGGGGCACCGGGCAATTCGACGCGGTGCTGGATTTTCTAATTACCACCTCGCTACGTGTGAGCGACTATGCGCCCGATTTGGAAATCTCCA
>CABQCM010000165.1 GCA_902462665.1 uncultured Oscillospiraceae bacterium
CATCGGCCGTCCCGGCCCGGTCACCCCGTGGGGCAAGCCGGCTCTGGGCTACAAGACCCGTGCGAAGAAAAACCGTTCGGATAAGCTGATCGTCAAGCGCAGAAACGCGAAATAAGTCGACGAAAGGAGAGGTTGAAGCTATGGGAAGAAGCATTAAAAAAGGGCCGTATGTACAGCCCGTTCTGCTCAAAAGAGTGCAGGAAATGAATCAAAACGGCGAGAAGCGGGTTCTCAAAACCTGGAGCCGCTCTTCGACCATTTTCCCCGATTTCGTCGGTCATACGTTCGCGGTGCACGACGGGCGCAAGCACGTGCCGGTGTATGTAACCGAGGATATGGTGGGTCACAAGCTCGGCGAATTTGCACCCACCCGCACCTTCCGCGGCCACGCGGGCTCGAAGACGTCGAAATAGGCTGAAAGGAGAGACACGTTATGGAAGCAAAGGCAACCGTGAAATACGTCCGGATCGCCCCCCGCAAGGTCAAGGTGGTCCTGGATTTAATCCGTAATCAGCCTGTCGACAAAGCAGCCGCAATCTTGAAGCACACCCCCAAGGCGGCGTGTGAAGTGCTGGAGAAGCTGCTGGGCTCGGCTCGGGCCAATGCGGAAAACAACCATTCGATGGACGGGTCCAGGCTGTATGTCGCAGAGTGCTATGTCTGCCCCGGCCCGACGCTCAAGCGTTTCCGCCCCCGTGCAAAGGGCAGCGCGACTCGCATCCTGAAAAGGACGTCGCACATCACCCTGACGCTCAGGGAACAGGATTAAGGGAGAAGGAGGCTAAACTATGGGACAGAAAGTGAATCCGCACGGCCTGCGCGTCGGCGTTATCAAAAACTGGGATTCCCGCTGGTTCGCCCGTGACGATGTCTTCGGCGATACCCTCGTGGAGGACTATAAGCTGCGCACCTATCTCAAGAAGCTGCTTGAGCCGGCCGGCGTCCCCAAGATTGAAATTGAGCGCGACGCGTCCCGCGTGCGCATCTTTATCCACTGCGCGAAGCCCGGTATGGTTATCGGCCGCGGCGGCTCGGAGATTGAAAAGCTCCGTGTCACCTGCGAAGCGATGCTGAAAAAGCCGGTGCACATCAACATTGTAGAGATCAAAAGCCCTGACCTCAACGCTCAGCTCGTGGCCGAGAATATCGCTGCCCAGCTCGAGAAGCGTGTGTCCTTCCGCCGCGCCCTCAAGCTCTGCATTGGCCGTGCCATGAAGCTCGGCGCCAAGGGTATCAAAACCCAGGTTTCGGGCCGTCTGGGCGGTGCGGAAATCGCCCGCACCGAGCACTATCACGAGGGCACCATTCCCCTGCAGACCCTGCGCGCCGACATTGACTACGGCTTTGCCGAGGCTAAGACGACCTACGGCCGCATCGGCGTCAAGGTCTGGATCTACCGGGGCGAGGTGCTGCACGACACCCGCCGCAAGGCACGCAAGGAAGGAGGCGCCCAGTAATGTTACTGCCAAAGCGCGTCAAATACCGCAGGGTCCACAGAGGACGCTTAAAGGGCAAGGCCACCCGCGGTAACACCGTCAATTACGGTGACTTTGGCCTGCAGGCTCTCGAGCCGGCCTGGATTACCTCCAACCAGATCGAGGCCGCGCGTATCGCCATGACCCGTTACACCAAGCGTAGCGGTCAGGTTTGGATTAAGATTTTCCCCGACAAGCCCATCACCGAGAAGCCGGCCGAGACCCGCATGGGTTCCGGTAAGGGCTCTCCCGAGTACTGGGTGGCCGTGGTCAAGCCCGGCCGCGTGATGTTCGAGATCGGCGGCATTGATGAGGAGCAGGCCCGCGAGGCTCTGCGGCTTGCCGCAAACAAGCTTCCCATCAAGTGCAAATTTGTCACCAAGCAGGAAACGGGGGGTGAGATGTCATGAGAGCGAGTGAAATCAGAGAAAAGACCGTGGATGAGCTCAACAACGAGCTGACCTCCCTGAAAGAGGAGCTGTTTCATCTGCGCTTCCAGAACGCCATTAACCAGTTGGAAAATCCAATGCGCATTAAGGCGGTAAAGAAGGACATCGCCCGCGTCAAGACCATCTTGCGCGAGTACGAGATTCAGGACGCCAAATCGCAGGGAACGGAGGGGTAATCAGTGGAAGCGAACAGAAATCTGCGTAAAACCAACGTTGGCATCGTGGTCAGCGACAAAATGGATAAAACCGTTGTCGTCGCCATTAAGGACAACGTCAAGCATCCGCTTTACAAGAAGATCATCAAGCGCACCGTGCGCATCAAGGCACACGATGAAAACAACGCCTGCGGCGTGGGCGACCGCGTCATGGTGATGGAGACCCGTCCGATGTCCAAGGACAAAAGATGGCGTGTTGCCGAGATCATCGAGAAGGCGAAATAAGGTTTACCGAAGGAGGATACGACTGTGATACAGCAACAGACTTACCTCAAGGTTGCCGACAACACCGGCGCCAAGGAACTGATGTGCATTCGGGTGCTCGGCGGTTCCGGCAGGAGGTATGCAAATATCGGCGACGTCGTGGTTGCTACGGTGAAAAAAGCAGCAGATGGTCAAAAAGGGCGACGTGGTCAAGGCCGTGGTCGTCCGCACAGCCAAGGGTCTGCGCCGCGCGGACGGTACCTACATTCGCTTTGATGAGAATGCGGCCGTGATCATCCGCGAGGATAAAAATCCTAGGGGCACCCGTATTTTTGGGCCGGTGGCAAGAGAGCTTCGCGATAAGGATTACTTAAAAATCCTCTCTCTCGCTCCCGAAGTGCTCTAATGGGAGGGTGTAACATGAATAAGAAAATGCATATTAAGACCGGCGATACCGTCCTCATCAAGAGCGGCAACGAGCGCGGCAAAAAAGGCAAGGTGCTCGAGGTCAGCCCCAAGGAAGGCAAGGTCATCGTCGAGGGACGCAACATCATGACCAAGCATGTCAAGCCCCGCAAGGCGGGCGATCCCGCTGGCATCGTCAAGGCGGAGGGTGCCATGTACGCCTGCAAGGTCGTCCCCATCTGCCCCAAGTGCAATAAGCCCACCCGCGTGGGCGCCCGGTTCGACAAAGAGGGCCGCAAAGAGCGCATCTGCAAAAAATGCGGCGAAGTATTTTAAGTGAAGGAGGATGCATTCGAGTATGGCAAGGTTAAAGGATACCTACAAAAACGACATTGCCCCCGCGCTGATGAAAAAGTTCGAGTACAAAAGCGTGATGCAGATTCCGAAGCTTGATAAGGTGGTTATCAACGTCGGCTGCGGCGAAGCCAGGGACAATTCCAAAATCATCGACGCCATCATGGCCGATCTGTCGGCCATCACCGGTCAGAAGCCGGTGGTCTGCAAGGCACGCAAATCGGTGGCGAACTTCAAGCTGCGCGAAGGCATGAACATCGGCTGCAAGGTCACCCTGCGTGGCGAGCGCATGTACGAGTTCGTGGACCGTCTCTTCACGGTGGCTCTGCCCCGTGTACGCGACTTCCGCGGCATCAACGCCAACTCCTTTGACGGACGCGGCAACTACAGCATGGGCCTGAAAGAACAGCTCATTTTCCCCGAGATCGAGTACGATAAGATTGACAAGGTACGCGGCATGGACATTTGCTTTGTGACCACCGCGGCCACCGACGAAGAAGCCCGCGAGCTGTTGACGCTGATGGGCGCTCCGTTCGCGAAGTAAGGAGGGTATATTGTGGCTAAGACATCCATGAAAGTCAAGCAGAGCCGCCCGGCGAAATTCTCGTCGAGAGCGTATAATCGCTGCAAGATCTGCGGCCGGCCGCATGCCTATCTTCGCAAGTTCGGCATCTGCCGCATCTGCTTCCGCGAGCTTGCCTACAAGGGCGAGATCCCCGGAGTGAAGAAGGCCAGCTGGTAAGTACCGCATTTTTGCAAAGGAGGTTGACGGTATGCAAATCACCGATACCATTGCCGATATGCTCACCCGCATTCGCAACGCGAGCTCGGCAAAGCACGACTCGGTGGATATTCCCGCGTCGAATATGAAGAAGTCGATCGCCCAGATCCTCGTTGACGAGGGCTATGTAAAGAGCTTTCAGATTATTGACGACGGCAAACAGGGTGTCATCCGTGTGACACTGAAATACGGTTCGGGCAAGGCGCCGGTCATCACCGGTCTGCGCCGCGTTTCTAAGCCCGGGCTGCGCATCTACACCAATTGCGAGGAAATGCCCAAGGTCATGAAGGGCCTCGGCATTGCGATCCTCTCCACCTCGAAGGGCGTTATGACCGACAAGCAGGCCCGCCGCGAGCACATCGGCGGCGAAGTCCTCGCTTTCATCTGGTAAGGGGGTGCATGGAATATGTCACGAATCGGTAAGAAACCCATCGCCATCCCGGCCGGAGTCGACGTCAAAATCGACGGCAAAACGGTCACGGTTAAGGGCGCGAAAGCAACCCTGAGCCACGAGATCGCCGGCGATATCACCGCGGTCGTCGAGGGCGGCGAGATCATTGTCTCTCGTCCCAACGACGCGAAGGAAAACCGCGCGCTGCACGGTCTGACCCGTACCCTCATCG
>CABQCM010000166.1 GCA_902462665.1 uncultured Oscillospiraceae bacterium
ATCTCGGCACCATTGCGGGCAGCTACGTGCTCGAAGGGAAGGTCACTCGGCAGAGCCAAATCCGGGTGGTGCGCGACGGTATTGTGATCGCGGAGGACGCCATTGATTCCCTGCGCCGGTTTAAGGATGACGTCAAAGAGGTCGCACAGGGCTACGAATGCGGCATCGGGCTGGATAAATTTAACGATATCAAAGAGGGCGACATTCTCGAAGCCTTTGTTATGGAGGAATATCGGGATTAAGCGCATCTTTCGACGCACTGGCGGCTGGTGGGGATTCCCATCTGTGCGCGGCGTCTTGTGGGGTACAATAGCAGGGGCATGGTGAGAATATGCATCCCGCCCGCCATTTGAAGAATGCTCTGGGTTCCGTGTAACAATAGAAAGGATGAGCGCCCATGCCGTCGCATCGCAGCGGACGCATTAACGAGGACGTCAAACGAGAGTTAACCGATATTCTTCGCACGGTCAAGGACCCGCGCGTCAGCGGAATGCTGACGGTAGTACGGGTGGAGGTTTCCAGTGATCTTTCCTATGCTACAGCGCGCATCAGCGCTATGGAGGGAATCGACCGAGCGCGGCAGTCGGTAAAAGGCTTATCCGCCGCCTCAGGTTACATCCGGCGGCAGCTGGGACAGCGGCTTCAGCTTCGTAAAGTGCCGGAGCTTCGGTTTGTGGCCGACGATTCGATTGAATACAGCGCCGATATTGCGCGTATTCTCAAGGATCTTGAGCCGGACGCACCGCAGCCGGAGCAGGAAAATTCCAAATAAATGCCCGATGCTTCCATACAGCCGGCAGGACGAAAGGCTGTTTGATTGGAAATACGCGATGGAGAGGAAGCTGAAACGGCGTTCTTCGTCGATTGCAGTCTGCGCTTGGGCGCTAATCCGGCGCAGATTTCGGGTTCAGAGAAAGGAATGGTCATGAACATGGCCTTACAAATTGAAATGACCCAGGCGGCTGAGTTGCTGCTGGAGCGGGATGACTATCATATTCTGATTCACGGCTATCCCGATGGGGATACGATTGGCAGCGGTTATGCTCTGTGCCGGGCGCTGCGCTTGCTCGGGAAGCGGGCTAACGTCGTCTGCGCACACGAAATCCCCGGGGTGTATTCTTATATCACCGATCTGGAGCAGCAGGAGTTTGAACCGCGCACGATTGTAGCGGTGGATGTAGCCGATCTGAAGCTGCTGGGCGGCGACCCGCTCGAATATGAGGGCAGGGTATTACTCGGGGTCGATCATCACGCTACCAACCGGATGTTTGCGGAGTACACCTGGCTGGACCCGGATGCCGCTGCGACCTGTGAGATGATTTATTCTCTAATTCTCGCGCTGGGGGTCAAGCCAGACGTCCCCATGGCCGAGGCGCTGTATACCGGGGTTTCGACCGATACGGGCTGTTTTCGTTTTTCCAATACCACGCCTCAGACTCACCGCATTGCCGCCCGGTTGATGGAGACTGGCATTGATGCCGCCTTTATCAATCAGAAGATGTTCGGCACAAAGAGCCGTCGGCGTATTGAGATTGAAAAACATATTCTTTCGCATATGGAGTTTCATTTTGGCGGCCGGGTGGCCATGATTTTTGTCACGACCGAGATGGTACAGGAGCTGCATGCCACCGAGGGAGATTTGGAGGGCATTACTTCCATCCCGCGCGAGGTCGAAGGGGTGCTCATCGGGCTTACCTTCCGGCAGAAAGCGGATGGAAGCTTCAAGGTATCCATGCGCAGTCAGCCGCCGGTCAACGCGGGAACGCTGTGCGCTCTGCTGGGCGGCGGTGGGCATCCCTGTGCGGCGGGGTGCAGCGTGCAGGGCGACCTTGCCGTTGTGAAAAAACAGCTTTTGGAAATTTGTGCCAAGGGGTTGGAGGAGAGCTATCATGCAGGGGATTGCACTCATTGATAAGCCCCAGGGATGGACTTCCTTCGACGTGGTAGCGGCGCTGCGCCGCTCGCTCGGCGTCAAGAAAATTGGGCACAGCGGGACGCTGGACCCGATGGCCACCGGTGTGCTTCCGGTGTTTGTTGGGCGTGCAACCCGGCTGATTGATTTGCTTCCGGTCACCGATAAACGGTATCGCGCGACCATCCGTTTTGGAATGACGACCGACACGCTGGATATTACCGGTGAGGTTCTTTCTAAAGTGCCGGCGCGGGTCACCCGGGAGGAGCTTGAGGCTTCGCTGCCGCCTTTTCGGGGTGAGATTTTGCAGGTGCCCCCCATGGTGTCGGCGCTCAAGCACAACGGTAAGCGGCTGTATGAGCTCGCGCGAGAGGGGAAAACGGTAGAACGTCCGGCCCGGCCGGTGACCATTTACGAGCTGCGCTGTCTCGGCACCGGGGCGGAGGAAAATGAATTTATTCTCGATGTGGCCTGTTCCAAAGGTACCTATGTGCGTACCCTATGCGACGACTTGGGGAAACGCCTGGGATGCGGTGCCGTACTCTCCGGCTTATGCCGCACCGAGGCGGCCGGATTTTCCCTTTCGGAATGCGTTCCCATCGACGACGCTAGGCAAATGACCGCGCAGCAGCTGCTGCGCCCGGTGGAGTCGGCGGTGGAGGCTTATCCGCCGGTCACGGTCAGCGAGGGGCAGAAAAAGCGCTTTCAAAATGGCGGTAAACTCGATTTGGAGCGTCTTCCCTCAGCGCGGGGCTTGTGCGGTTTGGTGCGGGTTACCGCGCCCCACGGGCCGTGCGTGGGCTTGGGTCGGGTTGTGCCGGAGGAAGGCTGCCTGCGCATCGCCTGCCTATTCGATCAAGATTAGACAAATCTGACCCCGCCAAAAGCGGCAGAATATCGGCGCTTTTCGGCTTGTCGTCATTGCAAGGTTTGCACCCAGAAATCGCTCAAATTCCGCTCGCTTTCGGTCGAAGAATTTGAAAGGGACGGATTTTGTCTGTGCGAGGCACAAAACGCAGGGAATCCTTTCGGATTCACAAGTATTTTAACGATGCAAAGGCGAAACTCCGTCCTTTCAAATCGAGTTCGGATTTGTCGGCTTTGCCTAGGTTGTGAAAAGTTTTGCTTGTTATCCATCGTCTGGAAGATCTTCCACAACAGAATACATCGGTGGCGCTGGGCTTTTTCGACGGGGTGCACCGTGGGCATGCTCAGGTCATCCGCCAGGTGACCGCTTCGCGTGCGGATACCCTGAAGACCGTGCTGACTTTTTCTCGCCCCGCCGGCCGAAAGGCGGACAATCTGTTGATGCCTTTGTCGCTCAAACGCCAGGCGCTTGAGGATATGGGGGTGCAATGCCTTGTCGTGCTTCCCTTTGAGGAAATTCAGATGCTGTCCGCGCAGGACTTTGTGCGTGATATTTTGCTCGAACGGCTTCACGCGCGGGAAGTATCCTGCGGTTTCAACTACCGCTTTGGCCGTCATGCTGCGGGGGATACCGCCTTACTTTGCGCGTTATGCGAGAAGCTGGGGATTGAGGTACAGGTAGCTAGCCCCGTGCTTGACGGTGGTCATCCCATTTCCTCGACCCGTATCCGGCGGGCGCTTGCCGATGGAAATGCCGAAGAGGCAGCCCGTTTGTTGGGGCGGCCCTTTGCCTTCGATTTTGAGGTAGTGCAAGGGGACCAGCGGGGTCGCCTGCTGGGAGCGCCCACCATCAACCAACCCTTTCCGCAGGATTTTGTGCAGCCGCGTTATGGTGTATATATTGCTTCGGCGCAGGTGGAAGGGTGCTGGATTCCAGCTGTGACCAACATCGGGATTCGTCCCACGGTGGGAGCGGATTGCCTGCGGGCGGAGACTTATTTGCTGGATTATTCCGGGAATTTATACGGTCGATGCGTGCCGGTGCGCATTCACCGTTTTTTACGGGACGAGCAGCGGTTTGACTCTTTGGATGCGCTGCGCCGCGCCATCGCGCAAAATGCCGATGACGCGCGGCGGTATTTTGCGGCGGAGAACTGAACGCTTTTGCGCCGGCAGATGACGAAATTTCATTGCTGGGGACGTTGGAATACCTTATTTTAAGAAAACGAGAGGATTCATATGAAGCTGTCAGAGGCCAAACGAATTGTAATCAAAGTGGGAACCTCTACCCTGACCTACGACAATGGAAGCCAGAACCTGCGCCGCATTGAGCAGCTTGCGCGGGTGCTCAGCGATCTGCGCCGCTCGGGCAAGGAGGTTGTGCTGGTTTCGTCGGGCGCCATTGGCGTCGGCGTCGAGCGTCTGGGGCTGCGGGAGCGGCCGAATACCACCCGTGGACGGCAGGCCGCCGCAGCGGTGGGGCAGTGCGCGCTGATGTTTACATACGACAAGCTGTTCGGCGAATATGGCCAGACCGTAGCGCAGGTGCTGCTGACCCCCGATGTGCTGGAGGATGAGCAGCGCAGACAAAATGCGTCCAACACCCTCGAATGCCTGTTGGAGATGAAGGTCGTCCCCATCGTCAACGAAAACGATACCGTCGCGGTAGAGGAATTGGAGCCCGCTAAACAGCGCATGTTGGCGATCGGCAATCAGTAATGCCGG
>CABQCM010000167.1 GCA_902462665.1 uncultured Oscillospiraceae bacterium
TCCCCCTCCCGCATTTGCCGCAGCCGAGCCATTAAATCATCCGGCAAACGAATGGCCGTGAGGGTGATTAGTTTCGTTAGGCTGTCAAGCAGTTTCTTTCTTGTCTCCTCGTTCACGCGGCGGCGCAACTCCTCTCGGTAACATAATAATGTCAACATTATACTCTTTTCCGCGCTGTGCGTCAAGAACCGAGCCGCTTTGTACCGTCATATTTTTCGTCTGTCACACTCGCCTGTTTTTTTCTCCAGGCTATTGAAAGAATTTGGAACCTATGGTATACTTATGATTAATTTTAGAGCGGCTTGGCTCCGGCATAAGGCGGACAAGCCCTCAAACAGACGCTATCCGCGCCGCGCTTCGGTTCGGTTTGCAATGAAACACAGGGGGAAACAATATGCTCAATACCGACAGCCGCCAAAAATTTGCTAAGGAAGGCCTTACCTTCGACGATGTTCTGTTAATTCCAGCCGAATCCAACCTGCTGCCCCGGGATGTGGATCTTTCCACCCGGCTAAGCGACAGTGTCCGGCTGAACACACCTTTGATGACCGCCGCGATGGACACGGTTACCGAGGCCGAGATGGCGATTGCCATTGCGCGTGAAGGGGGCATCGGCGTTATTCACAAAAACATGTCCATGGAAGCGCAGGCGGCTGAGGTGGACAAGGTCAAGCGTTCGGAGAACGGGGTCATTGTGAATCCCTTTTACCTCTCGCCCGATCATTATGTCACCGATGCCAATGCCTTGATGGCAAAATATAAGATTTCTGGCGTCCCTGTCTGTGAAAACGGCAAGCTGGTTGGAATTTTGACCAACCGTGACCTGCGCTTTATGACCGACTACAACATTAAAATCAGCGAGGTCATGACCAAAGATCACTTGGTTACCGCCCCGGTAGGCACCACTCTTGCGCAGGCACAGGAAATTCTGCGTCGTCACAAAATTGAAAAGCTACCCATTGTGGATGAGAATTTCATGCTCAAAGGGCTGATTACCATTAAGGACATTGAAAAAGCCGTTCGTTACCCCAACTCGGCGCGCGATCAAAGCGGCCGGCTGCTGTGCGCGGCGGCCATCGGCGCTGGTCAAGGCATGATGGAGCGTGCGGAAGCCTTGGTGTCCGCACAGGTCGATGCGCTGGCGCTCGACTCGGCGCACGGTCACAGCCGCAATATCATCAACGCCGTCAAGGCAGTCAAAGAGGCTTTCCCCCACATCACCCTGATTGCAGGGAACATCGCCACCGCCGAGGCGGCCGAGGCACTTATTGAAGCGGGCGCCGATGTACTCAAGGTTGGCATTGGGCCTGGTTCGATCTGTACCACCCGCATCATCGCCGGCATTGGCGTGCCTCAGATTACGGCCATCTATGACGTTGCCTGCGCCGCTTCCCGGCATAATGTGGCGGTCATCGCAGACGGCGGCATCAAATATTCAGGCGACATTGTCAAGGCCCTGGCGGCCGGTGCCAACGCCATCATGATCGGTTCGCTGTTTGCGGGCTGTGAGGAATCGCCGGGCGAAACCGAAATATACCAAGGGCGTTCCTTTAAGGTTTATCGCGGCATGGGGTCGATTACCTCGATGAATCTGGGCAGTAAGGATCGCTATTTCCAAGAAGGCAACCAGAAGCTGGTGCCCGAAGGAGTGGAGGGCCGCGTTCCCTACAAGGGATCGGTATCCGACACTGTGTTCCAGATGCTGGGCGGTATTCGCTCCGGTATGGGATACTGCGGCTGTAAAAATATTGATCTTTTGCAGCAAAACGCTTCGTTTGTGCGCATCACCGGTGCGGGACTGCGCGAAAGCCACCCGCACGATATCAATATCACCAAGGAATCCCCCAACTACTCGACCGGCGTGTAATACCGGTCGGCAGGACGGATCCACACAAGGTTACATCGGGCGGCCCCGCAGCCGCCCGAATGCTTTGTTTGATTGAAAAAGACAGAGTACATGGAGGAATATCGTTTGAATTTATCCTTCTACATGCCAACGAAAATTATCAGCGGCGAAGGCGCAATGCAGGCCGCTCGAAACGATATCTCCGCTTTGGGACGCCGCGCTTTCTTGGTGACCGGCCGTCAATCGGCCAAGTGCAGCGGTGCTTTGGCCGACGCGACTACGCTGCTGGACACGCTGGGGATTGATTATGAGATTTTTGACCAGATTACCGCCAATCCCCTGCTGTCAGTCTGCGAAGAGGCAGGCCGCCGTGCCAGTGCAATGAAAGCGGATTTTTTGCTCGCCATCGGCGGCGGCTCGGTGCTGGACGCCGCCAAAGCGGCCTCTTTATACGCAGCCAACGAGACGGTTACCGGGGAAACGATATACGAGCTTTCCTTTTCCCGGCGTGGTCTTCCCATCGTGGCGGTGGGAATCACCGCCGGCACCGGCTCTGAAGTAACTCCGTACGCTGTGCTGACAGTGGACCGCACGGGTAAGAAACGTTCGATCACCCATCGAGACTGCTATCCGGCCATCGCGGTGGCCGACCCGGCATATACGGCGAGCTTGGATTATGACAGTACGATATCCACTGGGCTGGACGCGTTATCCCACGCGGTAGAGGGGTGGTTTTCCCCCCGTGCCAACGAAATCACCGACGCCATGGCGCGACGGGCCATTCCCCTGCTTTGGGGCGGCCTGCGTGAGATAGCCGATGAGCACACTGCGGCTGAGATTTCGTTTGCCGTGCGCGAACGGCTGCATACCGGCTCCGTGTTGGCCGGGCTGGTTCTCAATCATTGTTCCACCGGGTTTCCTCACCCTCTGGGCTATCCCTTAACTGAGCATTTCGACATTCCTCACGGCAAGGCCTGCGCCGCCTTCCTCCCTGAGCTGGCCCGACGCGGGGCTTCGGTTGACCCTGACCGCGGAAAAGAGCTGTGCGCGCCGCTTGGCGAATCACTCGACTGTTTCGATGTGAATACAGCGGCGCTCGCAAACCTTCCCTCTCTGGCGATTTCCGCGCAGCTGCTGGAAGACTGCTACGCACGCTGGGAGGATTGTAAAAATTTCCGCAACTCTCCGGGCGGATTTACCCGTGAGGAAGCTGTCGCGCTACTGCAGTCCCGGTTTGCAAAGTAGCCTTTTTAACTGCAGTTTATTTCCAAGGCGGTCTGCGCCTTATTCATTCTTTGGAAATGGAGTACAACGAATGCAGATACCACAGGAAAACATTCGAAACTTTTGTATCATCGCTCACATTGATCACGGGAAATCTACCCTCGCCGACCGGATGCTCGAGTTGACGCAATCGGTGGCGCTGCGGGATATGTCCGACCAGATTCTGGACAACATGGATTTGGAGCGGGAACGCGGCATTACCATTAAGGCGCACGCCGTCACGCTGTATTATAAGGCCGACGACGGCCAGACTTACGAGTTGAACCTGATCGACACCCCGGGGCATGTGGATTTCAACTATGAGGTTTCCCGTTCGCTGGCCGCCTGTGAGGGCGCGGTGCTGGTGGTTGACGCTTCGCAGGGCATCGAGGCGCAAACCCTGGCGAACACCTATCTTGCTGTCGATCATGGGCTGGAGGTATTGCCCGTCATCAACAAAATCGACCTTCCGGCTGCCGACCCGGAACGGGTTTCGGGCGAGATCGAAGACGTTATCGGAATCCCAGCCCAGGATGCTCCCCGTATTTCGGCCAAAAGCGGCCAGAATGTCGAGCAGGTGCTCGAGCAGATCGTAACCGGCATTCCCTGCCCTGTAGGGGACAGTGACGCTCCCCTGCGCGCGCTGATTTTCGACTCCTATTACGACGCATACCGTGGTGTAATCACCTATTTCCGCGTGGTCGAGGGTACGGTTCGAAGCGGTATGGAAATTAAAATGATGGCTACCGGGGCGGTGTTTACCGTTGTTGAGGTTGGCCGCAAATCGGCCACCCAGCTCGAGCCGTGTCAGGAGCTTCGTGCTGGCGAGGTGGGATATATCGCCGCCGCCATCAAAACGGTAGGCGACGCGCGCGTGGGCGATACCATCACCGACGCCGCCAGGCCAGCCGCCGAGCCGCTGGAGGGATATCGTCAGGTCAACCCAGTGGTGTTCTGCGGTATTTACCCCGCCGACGGCGCGCAATATACCGACCTGCGCGAGGCGCTTGAGCGGCTGCAGCTCAACGATGCTTCTCTCCTATTTGAGCCTGAAACCTCGGTTGCTTTGGGATTCGGGTTCCGCTGCGGCTTTTTGGGGCTGCTGCATATGGAAATCATCCAGGAACGGCTGGAGCGGGAATATAATCTCGATCTGATTACGACGGCTCCGAGCGTAGTATATCGTTTTCAGATGCAAAACGGAGAGACCCTTGAAATCGACAATCCGACCAACTTTCCCGATCCCTCGCAAATCGCGTCGGCCGAAGAACCGGTATGCGACGTCCATATTTTCAGCCCCAGCGATTACGTGGGTTCTATTATGGATCTTTGCCAAGAGCGGCGGGGAGTTTTCAAAGACATGCAGTACCCCT
>CABQCM010000168.1 GCA_902462665.1 uncultured Oscillospiraceae bacterium
GGCGCGGGATTTGTTCCGGACACACTCAACACGGGCGTTTACGATGAAATTATCACGGTGGAAAACGACGACGCGTTTGAAACCGGTCGCGTTGTCGCGAAGAGCGACGGCATTTTGGTGGGGATTTCCTCGGGCGCGGCGCTTTGGGCGGCGGCCCAGTTAGCCCGGCGGCCGGAGAATCGTGGAAAAACCATTGTAGTTCTGCTGCCGGATACTGGCGACCGGTATCTGTCTACCCCGATGTTTGCACAATAAAATTTCGATGGGCCGAATCCGAAAAGGATTCGGCCCATATTGTATCCCGTTGTTGGGGCGGAGAAAGTTCATTTCGGTGCCTTTACTCGCATAGCAGTTTATAAATGTCACCCTTTTTATGGCCGGTGCGATTTGCGGCTTCCTTCGCTGCCGTGGAGGCGCTTTGCCCCTGCGCCATGAGAGCGCGGGCCAGTGCGACGGCCTGCTCCAGAGAGGGAGCATCTTCGCTGTTCGAAGTTTCTTTTGCACCTTCGATCACCAGCACGAATTCCCCCTTGGGTGGAGTTTCGGCATAATATTCCACCGCTTGGGACAGGGTCGTCAGCCGGGCTTCCTCGTGAATTTTGGTCAGTTCCCGCACCAGCGAAATACGGCGGTCGCCCAGCGCGTCGAGCATGTCCTGCAGGGTGGATCGCAGCTTGTGCGGAGCTTCATAAAACACCATGGTGCGCTTCTCCTGACGAATCTCTTCCAAATGTTCCCGGCGGCTTTTGCGGTTCATGCTCAAAAATCCCTCGAAGGTAAAACGCCCGCAGGAAAGCCCCGAAACGGCCAGCGCGGTTACGACGGCGCTCGGCCCGGGAACAGCCGCCACCGGCATCCCACGCTCACGGCAGAGGGCCACCAGGTCTTCGCCCGGGTCGGAAATGGCGGGCATCCCCGCGTCGGTCACGAGGGCGACGCTTTCCCCGGCCGCCAGACGGTCAATGATACGCTCGCCGGCTTGCAGCCGGTTGTGCTCGTGATAGCTCACCAACGGAGTATGAATGTCAAAACGGCTGCATAGCTTGCGTGTAACGCGGGTGTCCTCCGCCGCAATAAAGTCAACCGATTGCAGTATTTGGATGGCACGGGGAGAAAGATCGTTCAGATTGCCGATGGGGGTGCCCACGACATACAGAGTTCCGCTCAATTCCTTGTCCTCCTATGATAGCATTGCTCCCGCGCCGAATAGAGAGGCCCAGGGTTCGTCTTCTAAAATCATAGCATCCTCCACCTGTAGAGAGGGGCGGGCGTTTCGTTTCCCTTCCACCAGCACGAGAAAGGGGGACTCTCCCCGCCGGGGTGCTACCAGCCGCATCCGCTTTGGCTCGAGAGAGGCGGCGCGCAGCGAACTCATCACGTCGCACAGCCGTTCGGGCCGGTGGCAAAGGCAAAAACGTCCGCCTGGCCGGAGCAGGCGGGCAGCGGATTGCACCGCATCTTCCAACGTGCAGCAGACCTCTTGCCGGGCGATGGCCAACTCCTGCCGGGACGCAAGCTTGCCGCTTGTCACCGGATAGAAAGGCGGATTGCAGGTTACCAAATCGAACCCGCCAGCGGGCAAAATACCTTCCAACTGCCGTAAATCAGCGCAATGACACTGAATTTTGGCGGTCAGCCCCTGCTGCGTTATGGCTTGCTGTACCAATGCCGCTGCCTCTGGCTGAAGTTCTACCGCATCACATTTCCGAGCGAGCCGGTCGCGCGCCCACAGGATGGGGAGAATGCCGCAGCCGGTTCCCAGATCGCACACGCGGTCGTTTGAACGGGGGGAAGCAAACCAGGCAAGGAGCAGAGCGTCTATACCAAAGCGATGAATTTCATCGCATAGAACATAAAATCCGCCGCCCAGTGGCTGCGCTTGCGTGTGACGAGGTGTTTTATCGTTTTCGGCTGTCTGGCCGGTCTCGTTTTGGGAAAGGGCCGGTGTACATGATATCGGTGAAGAAAGGCGACTTTCCCTATGTTCCTTTGGAAACCCCTGTATGGTGCACGAGAGTGTACTGGCGGCAGACTTACTTGGCAATGGCTCTGCTGGCCCGTGTCTTTGATTCGGCCGGGACATTATGAGTTTTTTAGCGCGCGGGCGGCAATGGCTGTCCAGCCCCGGTCACGCCGTACCTCGATCAGTTCAAACCGCCCGGCCAGGGAAGAAAGGACTTCTTCTTCTCTCGCGTCAATGATGCCGCTCATCAGATAGAGTGCGCCAGGCTTGAGAAAATCGCCAATGGAATCGTTTAAGGTTAAAATCACGTCGGCAACGATATTGGCTGCCACCAGGTCGAATTGACCCTGTATCCGGTCGGTCAGACTGCCGGCGACAGCTTGAAAGCGGCTGTCTACGTGGTTAAGAGCGGCGTTTTCGGCCGCTGTACGCACTGCCATTTCGTCGATATCCACGCCAGTGGCGCTGCCCGCTCCCAAGAGCAGAGCGGCGACCGATAAGATTCCACTGCCACAGCCGACATCCAGTATTTCCATGCCGGGAGTAACATAGCGTTCAATCAGCTCCAAACACATGCGAGTAGTCTCATGTGCGCCGGTGCCAAAGGCCATCCCCGGCTCAATGTACAGTACCTGACGTTCGCCGGGAGAGCACTCCGTTTCCCAAACCGGCTGGATGAGCAGACGTTCGCCGATGGGAAGGGGTTTAAAATACTTTTTCCAGTTGTTCGCCCAGTCGGCCTCGCGGCAAAGGCGCTCGTCGTAGGAAAAGGGGATGCCCTCGGCCGCAAACCGCTCCTGCAAAAAAGCCAGCGCCTCGGCGGGATTATCTTCTTGGCTTAAATAAATATGAATCTTCCCGATGGAGCGGTCTTTGGCCAGCAGATCCTCATCGATCAGGTCGATGTGGGCGATTTCACTCACCTCCTGCTCCAGGTTGCGGTAATCCTCAATGTACATGCCGTAAGGTGCGGCCATCTGTGCGATATCGCAGGCTCGATCCAGCATTTGAGCAGGCAGCGAAAGTATGATTTCCTGACAGTCCATGGTATCATCCTATCCATTTATAGTATTGCAGCTTGTGCTTAATTGTTGACCCCGTGGTGAATGGGCCTGATGTCAGCCGAAAGCTTGCCGAAATGATAGCCGTTTTCTTTGAAAAACTGAATGATTTGCGGCAAGGCCTCAACGGTAGTGTTCTTTGCGCCCGTGTCATGCATGAGAACCACGACGCGCTTCTGGCTGCCGGTCTGCTTTTTCACATTGGCCACAAGCTGGTCGGCGGGAACGTGATTGCCGCCCGCATCGTTGGAGTCGCAGTTCCAGTCAAAGTAAGAATACCCTTTTTCCTGTACTGCGCCCACCAGCCGGCTCATAATCCCCTCATTGTATTTTTTGCTGATGGTATTGCTTGAGCCACCGGGGAACCGGATGATGCTGGGAGTGTAGCCCAAAATCTCCTGAACCCGATTGCCGACCCGGGTGAGATCGTCAAAATACGCTTCGTCGGAAGCGTAGACCTCCTTATAATCGTGGGTGTCGGTATGCAGCCCGACGGCGCATCCAGCTTCTTGAATATTTTTAACATACTGGATTTTTGAGCGGCCTTTGACAAAAAAAGTGGCTGTTACGCCACTTTCCTTGAGAATATCGAGAATCTTTAAGGTGTTGTCCGACGGCCCGTCGTCAAAAGTGAGATAACAAATGGGAAGTGGTTCCTCGGAATATATTTTCTTTTTGGCGGCAAGCTGCGCTTTGAGGGAAGAAACGGTATCTTCGTATTGCTGAATCACAGCCTGATTTTCATCCAGCGCGTTTTGCTGAGAATTCAGTTGTTCCTGCATTTGCTGAAGCTGGCTTTGATTTTGCTTGAGCTGCGAACGCAGCTCGTTATTTTTGCGCCCGGCGAGCATGCCGACCACCAGCGTGGTGACCACAATGGAAACCACGGTAACGACGGCCGTTATTACAATCCAGGTTGTAAGCATTTTCCGTAATCTTCCTCTGCGCTTTGTCTGTGCCATTCCATTCACTCCGTATATTGCTGCTTTTATTAATATTATATCGGATATCTGTGCTATATATTTACAATAGAATAAATTACAAGATTTTAACCACCTGCGAGAGCGCGGTTAAAAGGGCGCCCGCACAGAAAAACTCGGCGCACCTGCATGGCCGGGTCGACAACCACCAAGTCGGCCTGTTTGCCAATCTCAATGGAGCCGATTCGTTTGTCCTCTCCCAGCAGTCGGGCGGGATTGATGGTGGCCGCACGCAGGGCGATATCAAAGGGAACGCCAAAGCGCACCGCGCGACGCAAGACCTCCATGAGCGTGACAGCCGAGCCGGCGATGGTGCCGTCTTGCCCCCGGCACAAACCGTTTTTCACGCGGATGGGGATGTCGCCCAGGGTGTAATCTCCGTTGGGAAGCCCAGCGGGGGCCAAACCATCGCT
>CABQCM010000169.1 GCA_902462665.1 uncultured Oscillospiraceae bacterium
GGGGGGCGGCTCATTGACCGCAGTGTCCCGGAGGATTTTGAGCTGGACGGCAATACCCATATTCTCAACGGCATTGCCGAGACCTGGCGGGCGTCCGGCCGGGATAAGGAACTGGGAGCACGGTATATGAACGCCTGCCGCGAGGTGTTTGACTGGATGGAGAGCTGCATGGACTCCTGCCCGGTGGGGGATCTTATTCCCTGTCAGAGCGAGCTGGCGGGCAACCCCTGCGGCGACGGCGTGGTATATGCCATTTATCCCAATTACGGCGCGGTCATCGCCATGCGCAATTTTGCCGATCTGGCGCAGGATTGCGAGCTTTTTGAGGACGCGGAGCGTCTGCACGGTCTCGCCTTCCGGCTGATGGACGGCATTTTGTCCGCTCTGGTTTCCCGCGGGGAGGAGGGGCGTACCCGCACCCCGGCGGGCGTGTGGCTTAACGGTCTGACTGCGCAGGGCGAATGTTATGAGGAGGCCAATTTCGGCGCTCGCTTCGCCATTCATCATTGGACCCGGCAGGCTCCCTTTATCCAGAACTTTGACGCGGGACTCAACGTCCTGGAGGAGGACGACGCGAAACAAACGCATATCGCCTCTTATGAATATCTTCGTCACGAGATGTCAAAGGGCATTTATTTTCGCAAATACGGCTTCGTGAGCAACACCTGCTGGACCGGCGCGGGAGGGCGGCACGACGACACCATGTGCGGCTACGGGCAGAATTATTTCACCCAAGCCGCGCTGATGATGGACGACGTCAATACCTACGGCAAATGCCTCGAGGGGATTGCCCGGCTGGCGTACGACGGGGATATCATCGAACCGATGACGTTTGAGATGAATCCATACATTTTGCACGAGTGTTTTGAATACGATCATTATGAGCAGGCGCTCGATCACACCTTTGGCAAGCGGGCCGACTGGGACCGCATGGTGGCCGACAATCCCGGCGACGAGGGCAACCTTGTGCAGGCCTGCGAGACCCTCAAAACCCTGGCCATGACAGCCGGCGTCTCGGTGGAGGACGGCGTGCTGATTGTCAAGCCGCGTCTGCCTTGGCGCTGGGACGGTATGGAGCTGAAGGATTTCCCCGTAACCGACCGGCAGGGCAAGGTGTATCGCATCAGCCTGACCTACCGGCACGAGCGGTGGGAGCGTTCCTGCTCGCTCAAGGTGACCCAAAGTGGTGGGCTGGAACGGGTGCGGGTGCGCTTTGGCCCCTTCCCTGCGGTGACCAGCTCGAACACGGATTGGAAACAATATGAGCGGGAAGCCGTACCGGGCGCGAGCTTTTTCTGGAGCGAGGGCGGGCTGGAACAGTCCATTGCCCTATGACGGCGGGAAAATTGCATCCGACGGCATCGTGTCCGAAACCGCCGGCTTTGCAGGTGAAATTTTACGAACAAGCGGACGATGAGAAGCTGCAATTTGCCGTTGTCGTTGCCCGTTTTCGGGGGCAATGGGTCTTTTGTCGGCATCGGGAGCGGAATACGCTTGAGCTGCCGGGCGGCCACCGGGAGAAAGGCGAGAGCATTCTCGAAACCGCCGGGCGGGAGCTGCGGGAAGAGACGGGAGCGCGTACGTTTTCTTTGCGGCCGGTCTGCGTATATTCGGTGACAGGGAGCAATTCGGTCAATCCTGCGGGAGATGAGACCTTTGGGATGCTATATACCGCGGAAATCACCGCCATGGAGGCAAATCTGCACCATGAAATCGCGCAGGTGACGCTGCTCACCAAAGCTCCCGAGAATTGGACTTATCCGCTCATTCAGCCCCGGCTGTTTGCCGAGGCCCTTGCCCGGGGAAATGGGTTAGACAGTATTTAAGAATATTTCTGTCCGCCGTATGCACGTTGGTTTCGCGGATTTTTGCGCGGTTATGACGCGCCCCGATCCGTTTCGGCGGATAAAAGAGCACAAAACGATGAAACTAGAACAGGGCCGGCAAGCCCTTAAAGCGCAATTGGGAGATGTTTTTTCGCCGCCGGCGCAAACGGATTCGCAAAAGGAAATGGGGATGGCAATGAAGCTTTTGGTTCTGGATGGCAACAGTATTTTAAACCGCGCCTTTTACGGCATTCGGCTGCTGACGACCAAGGAAGGAATCTATACCAACGGGATTTATGGATTCCTTTCGATTTATCAGCGCCTGTGCGATGAGGTAAGCCCCGACGCGGTGGCCGCCGCTTTCGATTTGCGCGCTCCCACCTTCCGGCATAAAATGTACGACGGATACAAGGCCGGGCGCAAGGGGATGCCCGAGGAACTAGCGTCCCAACTTCCGGTGCTCAAGGAGCTGCTGGGCTATCTCGGGGTGAGCGTGGTCGAGTGCGAAGGCTACGAGGCGGACGATATCCTAGGTACGCTGTCGACTGCCGCAGCCGCACAGGGGCACGAATGCGTCATCGCCACCGGCGACCGGGATTCGCTTCAACTGGTCGGGCCGGGCGTGACGGTGCTGCTGGCCGCCACCAAAGCGGGGCAGCCCGAACTGCGCCGCTATGATATGGAAAAAATCAAAGAGGATTACGGTCTCTCTCCCGGGCAGCTCATCGACGTCAAGGCATTGCAGGGGGATGCGTCCGACCACATTCCCGGCGTAGCGGGAATCGGGCAAAAAACGGCGCTCGATCTCATTCAGCGTTTTGAAAATATAGATAAAATCTACTCAAACTTAGATTCCCTTGAAATTCGGGAAACCCTGCGCGCTAAGCTGCGTGACGGAGAGGAACAGGCACGCATGAGTTATCAGCTCGGCAAAATTGTCACCGATGTGCCCATCAATACCGACCTGCCGTCCTATACCCTGCGAGAGAGCGATCGTCCCCGGCTGGCGGGACTGCTGGCCAAATTGGAATTTTTTAAATGGATTGACCGTTGGAATTTGAGCGAGGTCACCCCGGTGGCGCAGACGGAGGAAACGTCTCCTGCAAAGGAAATTCCCTGCGAGCTGGCTGGTGACCTGGCGGCGATGGCTGCTTCGTTCAACGAGGGGGTCTGCTTTCTGGGAGCTTGGGAGGGCGAGCGTTTGCTGGCCGTCGCCGTCGCGCGGGAGGACAAGGTGACGCTTGCCCAGCGTGAGCAGGAGGGCTGGGAAGACCTGATACGGGCCCTCGCGTCCCTGCTGGGGACGAAAACTCACGACAGCAAACTGTTTTACCGGGAATGTGCTGCTTTGGGGTTGGACCTTGCCACGGTGGAAATCCGCGGCTTTGACACCATGCTTGCCGCTTATCTGCTCAATCCCGCGGCCGCCAGCTATCCTCTGGAACGATTGGTGCAGGAATACGCTGTGAGCGTGCCTGTCGTGACCGGAGCGCCGGAGGAATGGGAGACGCTGTGCAAAAACGCCGCCGCTCTGCCTGGACTTTGTCAGACCCTGAGCGAGCGGATTGAGCAGGAAGGGCAGGAGGAGCTGCTGCGCAGCATCGAGCTTCCCCTCGCTCGGGTGCTGGCCGCGATGGAGCTTGACGGCTTTTTGGTGGACGCCCCCGGCATCGAGTCCTTCGGCAAGGTGCTTGAAAGCCGTATTGCTGAAATCGAGGCGGAAATATACCGCCAGGTAGGGGAGGAATTTAACCTCAATTCTCCCAAGCAGCTGGGTCACGCGTTGTTTGAGGTGCTCGGTCTGCCGGCAAAAAAGAAAACCAAGAGCGGCTATTCCACCAGCGCCGAGGTGCTCGAGGAATTGAAATACGAGCACCCGGCAGTGGAGCTTCTACTCGAATACCGCCAGCTGACCAAGCTGAAATCGACCTATTGCGACGGGCTGACCGCCGCGATTGGGAGCGACGGCCGGATTCATTCCACCCTGCATCAGACCGAGACCCGCACTGGGCGCATCAGCTCGGCCGAGCCAAATCTGCAAAATATCCCGGTGCGCAAGGAACTGGGACGGGAAATGCGCCGCTTCTTCACCGCGCGGGAGGGCTGGGTGCTGTGCGACGCGGATTACAGCCAGATTGAGCTGCGGCTGCTCGCGGCGATTGCGGGGGATTCGTCGATGATCGAAGCCTTCCAGCGGGGGGACGACATTCATGCCATCACGGCCTCGCAGGTGTTCGGTATGCCGCTGGAGATGGTCACCCCTCTCATGCGCTCGCGGGCCAAGGCGGTGAATTTCGGTATTGTGTACGGCATTGGGGCATTTTCCTTGTCTAAGGATTTGGGCATTGCGTTTGGGGAGGCCAAGCGGTATATCGAGGGCTATATGAGTACCTATCCCGGGGTGCGCGATTATATGGAGCGCACCGTGAACGAGGCCAAGGAAAAGGGCTATGCCGAAACCATGTTTGGCCGCCGCAGGCCGCTGCCCGAGCTGGCTTCTTCCAATGCGGCGCTTCGCTCCTTTGGCGAGAGGGTGGCCCGCAACATGCCCATTCAGGGGACGGCGGCCGATGTCATTAAAATCGCCA
>CABQCM010000170.1 GCA_902462665.1 uncultured Oscillospiraceae bacterium
TTTCGTTTTCCCGCTGCGGCCGCAGAAGCTGCAGGTTGAAATGGGACGAGTGTTGCGCGAACGGCTTCCGGATGGGGAAACGGTCATGTCAGCTTCGGTACAGGATTGTGGTCGTCGACCCACGACGGTAACCGGCGAGGGAATTTTTACCGGCGCGCAGGCCGCGCAGACCTTTGCGCAGCTGGCTTCAAAAATGGAACAGGCGGCGCTTTTGGTAATTCCAGAGGTGGGGCAGTGGCAGGCTTATTTGAGCAATCTGACCTATCGCGGAGAGCCGGGAACCGATTCAGTAGGATATGTATTTCAATTTGTGGAAGCGTTGTCGTAAGAATTTGCAATGGCAGGTAGGCCGTCCGCGGTTTTGCGGGCGGTCTGATTGTTTATCTACCGGCCTATTTTTAGCCCAAGTCACGAATAGTAATTTTATCGGTTTACGTCGGGAATATCGGTTCTTTCAAGCAAGTAATCAATTGAAACGTTAAAATAATCTGCAATTTTTATTAGTTCGTTTATCCCAGGTTCTCGTTCGCCAGTTTCATATCGGCTTATTGTATTTTGATTGGCATTTAGATCCATTGCCAATTTTAATTGGGAAATGCCTTTCGATTTGCGAATTTCTTTTAATCTCACAAAATCACCTCTTGACATTATTATCCCAAAACGGTATAATTAAAATATCCCGATTTGGTATATAATGATGGAGGTGCGAAATGTCAAAACAACGAATTTCACTATTGCTTGCTGTTTGTATGCTATTCTGTTTATCTGCGTGTGATACAACAAAAACAGACGTCCACACAAGCCGTATCATGACTGACTCTCAGGCGAATACCGCGCAAAGTATGGATGAAATCGACTCCCAGGCAGATAACACGCAGAGTATGGACGAAAACAAAATTACAAAGCCAGAAAATAGCCAAGCATTATCGAATATCGAAGATTTAAAGGAAAATGATACAGCTTCCATACAGACTCCCGCCAATCAATCGAAACCTGCAAATACTACGAATCAACCTGCGCATACTCACAGCTATTCGGATGCTACCTGTACTTCACCCCCAAAGTGCTCTTGTGGTGCGACCATCGGAATCGCGATAGGGCACCAGTTTGCATCTGCTACTTGTACAAGTCCTCAAATTTGCAGTCGTTGTGGAGCGATCAACGGAAATGCGCTTGGTCACAATTACTCTGATGCAAATTGCATCTCGCCGAAAACTTGTATTCGTTGTGGAAATACACAGGGTAGCGCGTTAGGTCATAATTATATTAATCATAAATGTTCCCGTTGCGGTCAATTAGATCCCGATTCATTACCGATTGGGCTCGAACAATTACATGTAATTGACTCAAACCGCGACTACTATACATATAAAAATGAAACAATCGAAGATACTTTTGGAAATAGATATGTCGGGTACCATTGTTTTAAAGAGCTGGTTGAGACGGCTTATGCCATTTTTAATCTTAATCACAAGTATTCAAAGTTTTCCTGTGATATCATAACGACTTGTCAAGATGCCACTTTTTCCATCTATGTAGATAATGTTTTAAAATATCAAACAACGAGTCTTAGTAATCTATCTGGTCCGGTGCATGTTGATGTCGATGTGAAAAATGGACAGCAATTAAAAGTTGTTGCTACGGATAATACTTATAGCTGGTCGGTAGCGGGATATTTAGTGAATGCTCAACTCATAAAGTGAGTTTTCATCATGCCTGTTCAGCTGCCCTTTTGGTCACCAGCAAGCGTATGTACTCTTGTCAAGCGATGGTATTTTTATTTTGGGTAATATGATTTTCAAAGTGTTGGTATGACTGTTATCACACTCGTAAAATAGACTTTTCTTGCGCTTGGGGACATAAGAAGCAAATTAAGTCGCCTCAGTTTTGTCCAGACAGGGCGACTGAATGGTTACAAACGCTTTTGTGGACGGGACATGATATTAGAATTTTTAAAATTGAGTTGTTGATTTTTGCTGATAGCAATATCAAAGAGGAAGGCTGCCTGTCGTTGGGGTGGCCTTCCTTTTTGGTTCTGTTTGGCCGCTACGGCGCATAATTTTGTATGAAAGGGAGAGGGGGGAAAGAGCCTTGCAATGCAGGGATGCTCGAAATCAACCTCCTTTCTAAAATCGTTTGATATTTTGTAAGAAAGGGACGCTTTTATCAGCAAAGGCGTGGTGATGGGAATGGCTTCCAGAAAAGAGGAGAAAAAACGGACCCGCAGAGCGGGCGACTTCATTGATGCGGCGCTGGAGCTGCCGCCCGGTCTGCTCGGCGGTGGAGCGCACATCGAAATTGACGGCGGCCGGGAGGCCGTAGTGGATGGCTGCAAGGGAGTACTCGAATATGAGGAATGTCTGATTCGGCTCAACATTGGCAGCGGCCAGGTCAAGTTTACCGGCCAGAAGCTGCTAATTCGATCGTTGACGGCCAATCAGGCTCAGATTGAGGGCTGCATTGAGAGCATTGCTTTTTTACCCTGACGGTCTGCATACGAGGGACAACGCGACGCAAGATAAAGGAGGACACCGAAGTTGATGTTTTTGAGTTTATCCAGACTGATGTCGGGTTATGTCCGATTTTCCCTAAAAGGCGATTTTCCCGAACGCTTTTTCAATCTCTGCGCCGTGCATGGCCGGGCGGTATGGGATATGCGCCGGGAACCGGACTGCTACAGCGCCTATATTTTGGCCAAGGATTATCCCAAGCTGCGCCAGGCAGCGCGACGTTCTCGGGTGCTCCTGCGGGTTACCGAGCGCCATGGTCTGCCGTTTCTGCTCAACCGTTACCGGCTGCGTTTTGGCATGGCGGCGGGCTTTGCATCCTTCTGTTTTTTGCTGTGGTTTTTGTCCCTGTTTGTCTGGAATGTAAAAATTGTGGGAAATAACGCCATTCCTACGGCCGATCTGCTCGCTCTGTTTCAAGAGTATGGAATCGAGCAGGGAGCACGTATTGAGGATATTGATGTGAAGAATTTACCACAAACTATCATGCTGGCCAACCCAGACATTGCCTGGATGTCCATTAACGTCAACGGCTGCACAATGACGGTGGAGGTCAGCGAACGAATTTATCCTCCCGAGAGCCTTGACCGAAAAAAACCCTGTAATATCAAAGCGGCCCGGGACGGGCGCATCTTAGACACGCAGGTCAAGCTCGGCGAGACGGCCGTCAGCCGGGGAGACGCGGTTGTGGCGGGGGATTTGCTGGTTTCGGGTGTGCAAGAGTATTCCAACGGCCTGACCGCTATGCATCACGCATCGGCTATCATTTTGGCCGAAACCGAGCGTACGCTCTCGGTCGAGGTGCCGCTTGCACAACGCATTGAGCAGCCGACCGGCCGGGAGTGGAAACGAAAGGTACTGCAGCTTTTTCATTGGAAAATCCCTTTGTTTTTGGGCAGCATCCATGGCGAATACGACCGCACGGTGGAACGTATTCCGCTGACGATTGGCGGGGTGGAGCTGCCGGTGACGGTAACCGAGGCCACGTTCCGGGAAAAGACGAGGGTTGACATTCTTTATACCGCCGAACAGGGACTGGAACTGGCGCGCGTTCAAATGATTGAAAAGGCAGGCAAGGAACTTGCTGGCATCACCGTCGTCTCATCCGAAGAAACGGTCGAAACCTTGGAGAATGCGGTGCGGCTTCATGTGAAATTTATTTGCGAAGAAAACATTGCAATGGAAGAAGAGATCTTGATTTTTTGATTTTATTGTGATAAAATATGTACCAAAGGCACAAAAACGTTTCAAAAATGTGTGTGTATTAAACAGTTTTTTGATAATGGGAATTTAAAATAAAGCGAAGTGAATGGAATGATCGAACAAGTGGTCAATATTGACCGCATGGAGCAGGTGGTGGGGCTGTTTGGCAGCTTTGACTCCAACATCCGTACGCTGGAGAGCGAATACCGCGTGACCATCGTTGTGCGCGACGGGGAACTCAAGGTTTCCGGCGAGGCCGAGCAGGTGGCTCTGGCTGTTCGCGCGGTGATGGGGCTTCTCAATCTGCTGCAAAAGGGGGAAACCCTTACCGATCAAAACGTTCGGTATGTCATTTCTCTGGTCAACGAGGGAAGCGAGGATAAGCTGGAACAGCTTTGCGACCAGGACTGCATCTGCATTACCGCCAAAGGCCGTCCGGTGAAGCCCAAAACGCTGGGGCAAAGCCGGTATATCGAGGCCATCAAGAAAAACACCATTGTGCTGGGCGTCGGGCCGGCCGGTACGGGCAAAACCTACCTTGCCGTGGCAATGGCGGTGATGGCCTTCCGCGCGCGGGAGGTGAACCGCATTATTTTGACCCGTCCTGCTGTCGAAGCGGGGGAGAAGCTCGGCTTCCTGCCAGGCGATTTGCAGCAGAAGGTGGATCCACCTTCTGCTGCAAATCGCCTGGC
>CABQCM010000171.1 GCA_902462665.1 uncultured Oscillospiraceae bacterium
CCTCTTGCCCGCCGTAAAACACGGTGGCTCCGTTTCGGATCAGCTCGCGCGGAATTCTTCCCCAATAGTTAAAGTATTTCAAATCCCGAAACAAGACCCCGTGTACCAAAACCAACGGATAGCGGGTCTGGCACAAGGCGCTTTCGGCGTGGGTACGGTGCAGCGCCTCTCGCTCGCAGGCCATTTGATATTCCTCCTGCGCCAGGCGGCACACATAGCCGAGCACCACAAGATTGACCAGAGGCACCCACAGGGTGAGAAGCATCAAAAGCCGTGGGAAAAGGCTCAGCCTTCGGGAAGTGAAAAACAGGCGTATTCCCGCGTTGGCAAAGAGAAACAACAGGGTACACAGGCTGTAAACCCCGTTGATAATGCACAAGGATACCGGAATTTCCCGGCCGCCCCAGCGGGCATACACAATCCACAGCGCCGCTGCCTGCGCAAACAGCGTCCACAAAGCCAGGCGGCCGAGATACACGCCGCCCCGCAGGATTTTCAGCCGTATCCCCACCGGCTGGGAGTCCATCACCGGGAAAACATTTGCTCGAATCCAGAGATAAAAGATGAGAGCGCAAATCGGAATCAGACAGGCCAGCCGCCATGGCTTAGCAAAGGAAGAAAGCACGTCCCCCTCCAGCCACCAGAGTATGAGTGGGACATTTTCCGCCAGAAGAATCCCCAGCCCCATCACGGCCGGATGCGACAGCCGAATGATTTTCAAAACGTCCAGCAGAATACCGGCCATCAGCACGACGCTGAGGGCTGCAAAAATAACGGCAGGTAGCATCGTTCTCCTCCTTTTCTATGTTGCGATATTGTCGCAATCCTCGTCCAAAAAGGGCAGAATCACGCGGTAACGCTCGATCAAAATCTCCAGCGGCAGCGCGCAGTTGGCCGCGCTGGGCGAGGGCAGGCAAATGCTCTCCCCCTGCAGCAGCTTTTGATACAAATCGTGCGCCCGGCGGCCGGTGGTAAAGACCTGCGCAATGGGCGCGGCGCGCAGAAGCCCCGGAATATCGTTGGGCACAGGATTGCGGATGCTTTGATCGCTGGCCCCCTCGATTTCGCAGGAATGCAACACATCCCACAGCGCGATGTGGCGACGCAGCAGCCATTCGCGCTTCCCCGCAATATCCTCTGGGCAGGATTCTCCCAGTGCGGCCGGCAGCGCCCGCCAGAAACGGTTGGCCGGATGAGCGTAATAAAAAGCTTCGCGACGGGAAACCGGCGAGGGCATGGTTCCCAGAATCAGCACGCGGGAGCGAGTGTCAAATACCGGCTCCAGGTTATGGATTACCCGCTGCATTCTTTCTCCTCCCGCTACCGATTGAATTTAGATAAAGTATACCATAATTCCAGGGAATATGGCAACTCTTTGGCAGGCATACTTTGCGTTAATTTCTTGACAATTTGTCCGTTTTGTAAGATAATAAAGGATATTATAGCAAGGGGGAATGGATTCGATGGGTGAAACTATCGCACAAAAAATTATCCGTACCCATCTCGTCTCGGGCGAGATGACGGTGGGCAGCGACATTGGGCTGCGTATCGACCAGACATTGACGCAGGACGCAACCGGCACGATGGCCTATCTCGAGTTTGAAGCCATGGGGGTGCCGCGGGTTAAAACCGAGCGTTCGGTAGCCTACATTGATCACAACACGCTGCAAAGCGGCTTTGAGAACGCCGACGACCATCGCTTCATCCAATCGGTCGCCAAAAAGCACGGCATCTATTATTCCCGTCCGGGCAACGGCATCTGCCACCAGGTGCATCTCGAGCGATTCGGCATTCCGGGCAAGACCCTCATCGGGTCGGACAGCCACACCCCGACCGGCGGCGGCATCGGTATGCTGGCCATGGGCGCCGGCGGGCTCGACGTGGCGGTCGCCATGGGTGGCGGCGCTTATCATATCAACATGCCCAAAATGGTGCGGGTCAATCTCACCGGCGCATTGTCCCCTTACGTCGCGGCAAAGGATATCATCCTGGAGGTACTGCGCATTCTTTCGGTCAAAGGCGGCGTGGGTAAAATCGTCGAATACGGCGGCGAAGGGGTGGCCACCCTTTCGGTGCCCGAGCGCGCGACCATCACCAACATGGGCGCCGAGCTGGGCGCGACGACCTCCATCTTCCCCTCCGACGAAGTGACCCGTGAATTCTTAAAGGCGCAGGGGCGCGAAGCGGATTACGTTCCTCTGGCGGCCGATCCCGACGCGCAGTACGACGAGGTCATTGAAATTAACCTTAGCGAACTGGCTCCTCTGGCGGCCATGCCCCACAGCCCCGACGCGGTCAAATCGGTAAAGGAGATTGGCTCGATTACCGTGGATCAGGTCTGCATCGGCTCGTGCACCAATTCTTCTCTTTACGATATGCTCAAGGTGGCGGCCATCCTCAAGGGGAAAACCGTCTGCCCGAGCGTCAGTCTTTCGATTGCCCCCGGCTCTAAGCAGGTATTTCAGATGCTGGCTGAAAACGGCGCTTTGGCTGACCTCATCGCGGCTGGCGCTCGTATTCTGGAATGCGCCTGCGGCCCCTGCATCGGTATGGGGCAATCGCCCAACTCGGCCGGGGTATCGCTGCGTACCTTCAACCGCAACTTTGAGGGGCGTTCGGGAACGGCCGACGCCAAGGTGTTTTTGGTCAGCCCCGAGACGGCGGCGGCATCGGCTCTCACCGGCGTACTGACCGACCCGCGCACCTTGGGCGAGCCGGTGAAGGTTTCCATGCCCAGCGCGTTTTTAATCAACGATAATATGATTGACCCTCCTGCTTCGGAAGACGAGGCAAAGGATCTAACCATTTCCCGCGGGCCCAACATCCGCGAATTCCCCAAGACCGAGGCGTTGCCGGCCGAAATCGAAGCCAAGACGCTGTTGAAAGTCGGGGATAATATCACCACCGACCACATTATGCCGGCCGGGGCCAAGATTCTCCCCTACCGCTCCAATATTCCTTATCTCTCGCAGTTCTGCTTCCAGGTATGTGACACCGAGTTTGCCTCGCGCTGTAAGGCCGAGGGCCAGGGTATGATCGTTGGCGGCAGCAACTACGGGCAGGGTTCCTCCCGCGAGCACGCGGCTCTGGTTCCCCTCTATCTCGGCATTAAGGCGGTGGTAGTCAAGTCCTTCGCGCGTATCCACTGCGCCAACCTGGTCAACGCCGGCATTCTCCCTCTGACCTTTGAGAACGCGGGAGATTACGACGCTATCGAGCAGGGGGATGTACTTTCTCTGCCCGGTATCCGAGAGCGTCTGGAACAGGGCCAGCCCATCGTGCTGGTCAACAAGACAAAGAATCGGGAGATTGCGCTGCGGTGTGAGATTTCCGAGAGGCAGAGAGACATTATTCTCGCCGGCGGGCTGCTCAATTACACCCGCGAACAGGGCTAAAAACCAACGGCATTCCAAAAACATACAGCGGAAAGAAAGGACTGACGGCATTGAACGAACAAAACATCAAAACCGCGCTGGAGCATTTTGAATCGCTGCTTCGCTCCCAGGCGGAGAGGGCCGAGCGGCTCAAAAACGAAAAGGATTTTGTGGACTACGCCTCTCTGGATCAGATCATCATCGGGGTCTGCGGCGGCGACGGCATCGGCCCGACCATTACCAAGGAATCGGCCCGTGTGCTGCGCCATCTGCTCAAAGAGCAGGTGGACAGCGGCAAGGTGGTCTTCCGTGACATCGACGGGCTGACCATCGAGCGGCGCGCCGAGGTTGGCAAAGCCATCCCGGACGACGTGCTCGAAGAGCTCAAGGCTTGCCACGTGATCCTCAAGGGGCCGACCACGACCCCCCGCGCCGGCGATCCCTGGCCCAACATTGAGAGCGCCAACGTTGCCATGCGCAAGGAGCTGGACCTGTTCGCCAACGTCCGTCCGGTCAAGGTGCCGGAGGAAGGGATTGACTGGACCTTCTTCCGTGAGAATACCGAGGGCTCTTACACCCTCGGCTCGCAGGGCGTGAACGTCAACGACGACCTGGCCATTGATTTCACGGTCGCCACCCGCCCCGGTACCGAGCGCATTGCCCGGCTGGCCTATGACTATGCCCGCAAAAACAACAAAGGCCGGGTTTCCATCATCACCAAGGCAAACGTCATCAAGACAACCGACGGCAATTTTCTGCGTATCTGCCAGGAGGTCGGCAAGGAATACCCCGAGATTGAAACCGACGACTGGTATATCGACATTACGACCGCAAAGCTCATTGACAAAAAGCGCCGCACCAACTTCAAGGTCTTTGTCCTGCCCAACCTCTACGGCGATATCATCACCGACGAAGCAGCCGAATTCCAGGGCGGCGTCGGCACCGCTGGCAGCGGTAACCTCGGCAAGCGTTATGCCATGTTCGAGGCCATTCACGGCTCGGCGCCCCGTATGGTA